>JAFGKF010000111.1 GCA_016928695.1 Candidatus Sumerlaeota bacterium
CAGCACACTCGAAGGCCAGACACTGCATCGTGACGCTTTCCGCATGCTCGGTGTCACGAAGCTCGCAACATTCAATGAGCTCGGGCGCAACTTGGGGATCATCAGCTGATGGTGTACCTGCTCGACGCCAACGTGTTCATCCAGGCAAAGAACCTTCACTATGGCCTCGATTTCTGTCCCGCGTTCTGGGACTGGCTCATCAGGGGCAACGAGGCGAAACGCGTTTTCAGCATCGAGAAGGTCGCTGATGAAATTGAAGCCGGCGAAGATGAACTTGCGGCATGGGCTGGTGAGCGTGCTGAGACTTTCTTTCTGAAACCAGACGCCACTCTTTTGCCTGCTCTAGGACGAGTCAGCACTTGGGCTATGAATCAGAGTTACGAGCAAGCCGCTGTGAACACATTCTTACAAGTGGCCGATTATTACCTTGTGGCCCACGCACTCGCTCAGAGCCACACACTTGTCACCCATGAAGTTGTGTCGCCATCGACAAAGAAGATCAAGATTCCCAATGCCTGTATCGGCCTCGGTGTCAAGTGCATGACCCCTTTCGAGATGCTTCGTCGTGAACGTGCGCGCTTTACACTGGGCATCCATGTGCCACGCGCATCAACCTCCTCTTAGTGGTCACGGCGCCACCGGCGGAACCCGCGCGGGGGCCGCGAAAGGCCCATGGCGCAGGATCCCACTCTCCGCCTCGTCGAATCCCCCGTACGCGAAGAACATGATCCCCTCGGGCTCGACCACATCGCGCACCCGGGCGATGCGATCCTGTATCAGGTCGATGTCATGGCGCGCCCCCATGCCGACCCACACCGTCCCCGGCCCGCGGTTCTCCTGGGCCAGAAGGGCCTCCTGGACGACGAGGGCGTTGTCGGCGCTGTACGACATCAGGCAGGCGGTGTCGATCTGCCCCCGCTGGAGCCAGTGGATCCAGTCCTGCAGCGAGTGGATGCGGGCCAGGTGATAGCGCGAGAGCACCGCCGCGGAGACGCGGATGCCCGGCCGCGCAGCGTGGGCCTCGTCGCGGACGCGTCCGACGAACTCGCCGATGCGGTCGCGCTGCCACTCGAGCCACGCCTCATAGGGCTCGGAGTCGATCTCCAGCGCGAGGGGATCGACGCCCGTCTCCCGCTCATAGAGGCGGGTCACCAGCGGATTGTAGTCGAGGTCCCACTCCGGGGAGACACCCCGCGAGCAGTACCGGATGTAGTCGAAGTGGATGCCGTCGACGTCGTAGTTCTCGACCACCTCCATGTAGACGCCCACGAGATAGTCCTGCACCTCGGGCGCCGCGAGCGAGAGAAAGCGCCCCTCGGCGTACTGCGTGCGGAACTCCTCTGGGGTGTAGTCCATCAGCGACTTGCCCGAGCGATTGACCATCACCCACTCGGGGTGGCGGTTGACGATGTGGTCGGGATCGGTGGGCGGCGCCCCCGCCTCGGCGGTGAAGCCCGCGTTCAGCCAGGCGTGGACCTGGAGGCCGTGCGCATGGGCCCTCTCGAGGCAGTGCTGGAGGGGATCGAACGTCTCCGGCTGATCCGCGAGACCCTCGGCGCGGGGCTCGGTGGCAGAGCTGTAATAGGCTTCCCCGCGGCCACGCACCTGGACAAAGAGGGTGTTGAAGCCCGCGTCGGCGCATCGGTCGACGAGCGTGTCGATGTTGTCGGGATCGGTCATCTGGGTGCGCACGACCCAGATGCCGCGCCCCTCGAACCGCGGCGCGGTGAGCCACTCCACGCAGCGGCGGAGCACATCGCGCCTCTGGCCACTGCTCGCGATGCTGTCGAGCGATGCGGTGAGAAAAATCGTGCGATCGGTCGGCGTCTCACGCGCGACGCCGAGACAGCCCGGCATGTCGATGAAAGAGAGCAGGTTCTCCGCGCGCCGGTCGGTGGCGTTGATCAGGCAGAGATCGTCGGCGGCAACGTCGGCCTCGGGCCCGAAGGTGAGATCGAATCGGACCCCCTCCATGAGGGTCTCGGCCAGTCCGCCGACGGTGTGCCCGAGGTAGATCGAGCTCCAGGTGAGCGGCGAATCCGGCATCACATAGTCGCAGCCCAGGCGGCTGCGCATCCACTCGCTCTCCCCCTGCCCCCGGAGATCGGATGGGGCTCCTGGCGCCACGAGCAGCAGATTGCCGCCGCCGTCCAGATACGCGTTGAGCACGGCGCGGTCCGAGGCGGTCAGCGTGTCCTCCGTCTCGTCTCCGCAGTTCCACAGAACAGCGTCGGCACCCGCGAGCTCGGCCGAGGTCACATCGGCCTGGGCGACAACGGTGGGTGTGACGTCCATCGCCTCCAGATCGGCGAGCCAGACCGACTCCCAGTCGACCTCGGTCTCGAAATCATCGACCAGGATCACGCTGGTCTGCGCGCCGAGCGCCGCCGCGGTGAGAAGCAGTGTGAGCGCGGTGGGAATTCGCATCGCCGATCTCCTTTGGGATGGATTGGCCATCGGGACACCGCTCGATATCGCCCGTGGGCCCTTTCGTCAACGTCTCTGGGCACAGCCGTCCCAGCTCATCGCAGCATGGTCTGGCTGGCGATCACGGTGGTGGGCTCCTCGACAGGGGGCACCTCGGCCGGGGCCACGAATGGCCGCGTGGCCAGCTCGTTGAACTCCGAGCTGTTGAAGTGCGTGTAGGCGAAGAACATGATCCCCTCGGGGCCGACCTCACGTCTCACGCGGCTGATCCGATCGATGATCAGCTCGATGTCGTGATTCGCCCCCATGCCGACCCAGACCGTTCCCGGCCCGCGGCTCTCGTGGGCCAGGAGCGCCTCCTGGACAACGAGGTCGTTGTC
>JAFGKF010000010.1 GCA_016928695.1 Candidatus Sumerlaeota bacterium
CTGGCCCATGATGGGACACGATGCACAGCACAGCGGGGTCTACACCGACCCCATTCCCCCCTATCCCGGTGATGTCAACACCGATGGCATCATCAACGCCGCCGACATCGTCTCACTCCAGCTCATGCTCAGCGGTCAGGGGCAGATAACCCCCCAGAGCCACAACAACGCGATGATCACCGATGATCTGGTGGTCGACGACGAGGATCTCCAGGCCCTCATCGACCTCCTCCTCGGACGCTGATCCCTCCGCCGTTCCCCCTCAGTTTGGCCTTGAACCCCCCGTGATCCTCCCCTAGCTCTGGGGCCCCTCCAGACGCCCACGGACAGGAATCCCCCACCCCATGGTGCCCCCCTGCGCTGACGACAATCCAGCTCCCCGAGAGCCCCGCCTGAGCCGCCGCCAGATCTGGGCTCTCTGCCTCTGGATGGCGCTCGTCTTCACGGTGATCGGCCTGCTGTGCCTCAGCGCCCACTCCCTGGAGTCACTGATCACAGGCGATGTCCCCAACATCATGATGGTGATGCACAGCATGCTCACGGATGGTGACGTCGACCTGCTCAACAACTTCGAGGAGGGCGACTGGCAGGAGTTCTTCCATTTCGAATTCCCCCCGCAGTACTTTCCCGGCACCCACTTCCCCCTCCGGTCGATCGGGCTCCCCATCCTTCTGCTGCCCGGCTTCGCTCTCGGTGGACCGGTCGGCATGATGATCTGGGCGATCATCCTCAACGCCGCGGTGTGCGCCGCCCTGGCGGGCCTGGCCATCTCTCTGACCGGTCGCCTCTGGGTCGGCCTGATGTTCGGGCTGCTGCTTTTCGGCATGACGCCGTTCTTTTTCTACCAGTTCTTCCCCTACTCAGACATGTACGCCGGCCTGCTCTTTCTGGCCTGCTTTCTGATCATCGCCTTCCGAATCGCGGGGCGTGAGGTCAGCCTCGGGTGGAATGCCCTGGCGGTCTCACTGGCATGCCTGATCCCCTGGCTTCACTTCAAGCACCTCATCCCGCTCCCCTTCATCGGGCTGATCCTCCTCTTTGCCAATCGCCACCGTCCCCGGCGCCGCTGGACAGCGGCCATCGCCATGGACGCCGCCATCGCGGCTCTCCTCCTGGGATTCTACCTTCTCTATCACCACTGGCGAGGGGTGTCGCTTCTGAACTACAGGGCCGAGGCCAAGCTCTTCGGAAACTATCACGAGGGCCTGATCGGAACGCTGTTCGACCGGCAGTTCGGGGTGTTTTATCACTCCCCTGTCCTGCTCTTCGGATTCCTCGGTCTGTTCCGCTCCCTGATCCGGGGGCCGCGGCGACTGGCGATTGTCGGCATCGCGATCATGCTCCCCATCTACGGCTACAGTGCGACCCACTTCTACTGGTGGGGGGGCGCCTCACCGACGGGGCGCCTGGCCATGAACTGGCTCTACATCTTTGTCTTCTTCACAGTGGTGTTCTTCATGGCGGAGACAGCCCGAGCATGGGTGGTGCTCTTTCTCATCCTCAGCGCCATCACTCTCCTCAACACCGCCGTCGCACTCAATTCCCCGGAGTCGCTGTTCATCTTCAATGAGTACCCCAATCATCTGGTGAATCCCCAGCCGGGCTCCTGGGGACTGTGGGGTGTCTCCAAGCTGTTTGACTTCTATGGAATCAACGACTACTTCCCCTCGCTGATCTTCATCGAGGGCAAGAACCTGAGACCCCTGATCCTGACACTGACGCTGATCATGGCCCTGATTGTGATCGACAACTGGTCCACCCTGAGGACAAGAGGCCACATCACGCGGACCAAGGTCATTGTCTTCGCCCTCCTCTGGATCGGCGCCTGCGGGGCCCTGTACGCCTATCTCTACGCGAGGAGACAGCCCTCGGTGAGCGATCACTTCCGCGAGATCTACGGCGTCTCGCCCAGTGAATGGGAGCGGGGGCTTCGCGCAGAGCCCCCGCTTGACTCCTGAATCCCGGCGCGGTTTCCTCACGCCCCTGTATGCCGACCGACAATCATCAGCATGACCCCGTGTCACCAGGCAGGGTCCACCGCCGTTTCATCTCGGGGCCGCGGAAACTGCTCGGCCTGCTCGTCCTCGTCGTCGCCGGATACGTCTTCTCCCTCTTCATGCTGGGAAAGGTCATGACCTTCCAGATCGAGGGGGCGTCGATGGCGCCGGCGCTTCTGGAGGGGGACCACGTGTTCGTCGACCTGACACTCGACGAGCCTCTCGCGCACGGAGACATCGTGATCTTCCCGGACCCGCGGGAGTTCATCGAAGACGACATCCTGGTCAAGCGCGTGATCGGACTCCCCGGCGACCGCATCGAGGTGCGCCACCACCGAATCCTGGTCAACGGCGTGCCCGAGCGTCTGCCGGGGCAGAGCGATCCCCGCGTGATGGATCTCGATGACGATGAGTTCACCCTGGGCGAGGGCCAGCTCTATCTGCTCGGAGACAACCGCCCGGTGAGTCTGGACTCCACGGAGCTGCAGGCGATTCGCATCGAGAGCGTGATCGGGCGAGTGACGTTCTGCTACTGGCCGATGGCGCGCTTCGGGCACGTGAACTGATTCACCACAGAGGCACAGAGTGCGCAGAGAAACACAGAGAAATCACCCTCTGTGACTCTCTGTGATCTCTGTGGCTCTGTGGTGATGAGCCTGAGCACGGCATTCAGCCGCCGCAGCCAAGGCTGCTATGGCGAAGGAGGCTGCCGTGCCCCCACAGGACCCAATGAGGTGTTTCATGCCTCTGCAGATTCCCATATTCCACCCCTGGTCTGAATAAATATAAGCTCTTTCAGACCAGCGATATATCTTTGCAGTTCCGCCTGAAAAAAGAAAAAAGGGCCTCGAGATTCATTCCCATTGACATGAGCAGATCGCACTGGCTGTTTACAGTGTCATAGCTGCACCCACGAACAGGGAGCTTTCCTGAGCCATGCGGGTGGTGCAAATCGCTGACAGAACTAAACTTAGACGATGAGGACGTCTCCATGGGCGAGTGGATTGGACGCGGGCGCAAAGCGCGGCGCTCGTATGGTTTCGACGAGGTGGCCATCGTCCCGGGATCGGTGACCATCGATCCCGAGGACACCGATATCTCTTGGAAAATCAACGATCAACTCATCGATCTGCCGATCATGGCGGCGGCGATGGACGGCGTGGTGAGTCCGAACTTCGCCATCGAATTTTCAAAATTCGGGGGGCTTGCCATCCTGAACCTGGAGGGGGTTTGGACGCGGTACGAGGATCCCTCCGACATCCTCGCGGAGATCGCCCAGGCCACACCGCAGAAGGCGACCGAGCTCGTGCAGCGGCTCTACGAGCCTCCGATTCAGGAGAAGTTCATCGGGGAGCGCATCGAGCAGATCAAGAGAGCGGGGGCGAAAGCCATCGTCTCGGCGATCCCGCAGAGGGCCGAGCGCTTCGGTGCACTGGCGAAGGAGGCGGGCGTCGACATCTTCGTGATGCAGTCGACGGTCTCGACCGTGCGCCACGAGTCCTCGCGCGTCGAGGCGCTCGACATCGCGAAGCTCGTGAGGGCGATGGACCCGGTCCCTGTGCTCGTCGGCAACTGCGTGACGTACGAGACCACGCTCGAGCTGATGGAGACCGGCGCGGCGGGCGTGCTGATCGGCATCGGCCCCGGCGCGGCGTGCACGACGCGCGGCGTGCTGGGCGTGGGAGTGCCGCAGGTGACGGCGACCGCCGACGCGGCGGCGGCGCGCGACCAGCACCTCAAGATGAAGGGCCGCTACGTCCCGATCATCACCGATGGGGGCATGAGCGCGGGCGGCGACATCTGCAAGGCGATCGCGACGGGCGCGGACGCGGTGATCGTCGGATCGGCCTTCGCCAAGGCCGAGGAGGCACCCGGCCATGGCTTCCACTGGGGCATGGCGACCCCGCATCTCAACCTGCCGCGCGGGACGCGCGTGCACGTCGGCACGACGGGCTCGCTGCGCAACATCCTGATCGGCCCGGCACACCTGGACGACGGGACACAGAACCTGATCGGCGCGATCAAGACCTGCATGGGCTACGTGGGCGCGCGGACGATCCGCGAGTTCCAGCAGGCCGAGATGGTGATCGCCCCGGCGATCAAGAGCGAGGGCAAAATCTTCCAGCAGACCCAGCACATCGGGATGCACGCGTGAGCGAGCAGACCGGGGAGACGAGGCAGACCGTGAGCCACACCGAGACGCTGATCCGAAGCCGACTGCGCGACCGCGAGCCGACCCACGCGGGCAAGGTGCGCGAGATGTACGACCTGGGCGATGAGATGCTGATGGTCACCAGCGACCGCCTCAGCGCCTTCGACGTCGTCTTCCCGACACCGATCCCCTCGAAGGGCCGGGTCCTGACCCAGCTGAGTGTGCACTGGTTCCGGACGCTGCCGGCGGCGAGCCCGAACCACCTGATCGCCGAGCCCGACGTGCGGTGGCTGGCGGATCACACCGACGAGCCCGAGCTCCACGTCGGCCGCTGCCTGCGCGTGCGAAAGTGCGATCCCCTTCCGATCGAGTGCGTGGTGCGAGGCCGCCTGGAGGGCAGCGGCTGGAAGGAGTACCAGGAGCGCGGGGCGATCCAGGAGCACGCCCTGCCAGAGGGGCTCCGCCTCCACGACGCGCTGCCCGAGCCGATCTTCACCCCCGCGACGAAGGCCGCGAGCGGCCACGACGAGAACATCACCTTCGAGCAGGCGGAGCGGATCGTCGGCTCGGACGTCGCCGCCATGCTGCGGCGGCGCAGCATCGAGATCTTCACCGCGGCGCGCGACCTCCTGGCCAAGGCCGGGATCACGCTGGCCGACACGAAGTTCGAGTTCGGCTGGTGCGGCGACGAGCTCCTGCTGATCGATGAGGTGCTGACGCCCGACAGCTCGCGTTTCCTGCTGCCCGGGCCCGACGGCGAGCCGGTGGCCATGGACAAGCAGTTTGTCCGCGACTGGGCCAACAGGAGCGACTGGAATCGGGAATACCCCGCCCCGGAGCTGCCCGAGGAGGTGGTGCGGCAGACCGCCGAGCGCTACCGTGAGATCGCGCGCCGCATCCTGGGGTGGGAGGTCGTGTGATGGGTTCCCACTTCGAGGCCGAGGTCACCGTGATGCCCAAGCCCGAGGTCGCCGATCCCCAGGGGCAGGCGATCGAGCAGGCCCTGGCGCGCCTCGCGCTCAGCGGGACGGAGGGCGTGAGGGCCTCGCACGTGCGGGTGGGCAAAGTGGTCCATCTGGAGCTCGAAGCAGCCGATCGCGCCTCGGCAGAGCGCGCCCTCGAGGCGCTCGCGGACCGCGTCCTGGCCAACCCCAACATCGAATCTTTCTCCTGCAGCATCAGAGACCCGAAGTGATGCGAATTTCACCACAGAGGCACCGAGGACACGGAGACTCAAAGAGATATCCCTCTGTGTCCCTCTGTGATCCCTGTGGCTCTGCGGTGAATCCGTCTCCCGTGGCGGTCGAGAGTTGAAAACAGGCGTCATCATCTTCCCCGGCTCGAACTGCGATCAGGACTGCCTGGATGTGTCCGAGCGCGTCATGGGCTGGGAGGCGATCCCCTGCTGGCACCGCGACGCGCTGCCTCCGGGGCTCGATCTCGTCATCCTGCCGGGGGGCTTCAGTCACGGCGACTATCTCCGCGCGGGAGCCATCGCCGCGCGCGCCCCGGTGATGGCCGACGTGGCGCGCTTCGCTCAGGCGGGCGGCCCCGTGCTGGGCATCTGCAACGGCTTCCAGATCCTGTGCGAGGCGGGGCTCCTGCCCGGGGCGCTTCGCATCAACCGCGATCTGATCTTCCACTGCGAGGACGTCTGGCTGCGCGTCGAGCGGCGCGACACCCGCTTCACCTCGGCCTGCCCCGAGCGCATTCAGATGCCGATCGCCCACCGAGAGGGCAACTACTATGCGGACCGCGAGACGCTCGCGCGCCTCGAGGGGCAGGGGCTCGTGCTCTTCCGCTACGAGGAGAACCCCAACGGCTCGGTCAACGACATCGCGGGCATCATGAGCGAGGCGGGCAACGTCTGCGGGATGATGCCGCACCCCGAGAGGGCGAGCGAAGACGTGCTCGGATGCACCGATGGACGATCGGTCTTCGAGTCCCTGGCGTTGGCCACGGGAGTGGGGAATTGATGTGACTTTGAACGCCTCCATCACGCCCGATCTGGTCACTCAGCATGGCCTTCGCCCCGAGGAGTATGAGGGCATCGTCGAGCGGCTCGGGCGCGAGCCGTCCATCGTCGAGCTCGGCATCTACTCCGTGATGTGGTCCGAGCACTGCGCGTACAAGCACTCGCGCCCCGTGCTCCGAGGGCTCCCCACCACCGGCGAGCGTGTCCTCGTCGGCCCCGGTGAGAACGCGGGCGTGATCGACATCGGCGGGGGGCTCGCCATCGCCTTCAAGATGGAGAGCCACAACCACCCCTCCGCCGTGGAACCCTATCAGGGGGCGGCGACCGGCGTGGGCGGCATTCTGCGCGACATCTTCACGATGGGCGCTCGGCCCGTGGCGATGCTCGACAACCTGCGCTTCGGCGAGCCCAGCGATCCCGCGATGCAGCACCTCGTCGAGGGCGTCGTCGAGGGCATCGCGGGCTACGGCAACTGCGTCGGCGTGCCGACCGTCGCGGGAGACGTGATGTTCGACCCCGGCCATGCGGGCAACATCCTTGTCAACGTGATGTGCGTCGGCGTGATGCGCAGCGAAGACCTCGCGCTGGGACAGGCCCAGGGCCCGGGCAACGCGGTGCTGTGCTTCGGCTCGGCGACAGGGTGCGACGGCATCCACGGCGCGACGTTTGCCAGCGAGGAGCTGAGCGAGCAGGCGCTCGAGCGTCGCGGGGCGGTGCAGGTGGGCGACCCCTTCATGGGCAAGCGGATCCTCGAGGCGACGCTCGAGCTGATCCGCCGCGGCCTCGTGGCGGGCATCCAGGACATGGGCGCGGCGGGCCTCACCTGCTCGACCTGCGAGATGGCCGGACGCGCGGGCACGGGCATCGAGATCGATCTCGACCGCGTGCCGCAGCGCGCCGAGGGGATGAGCGCCTACGAGATCATGCTCAGCGAGAGCCAGGAGCGGATGCTGGCCGTCGTCGAACCTCCCAAGATCGAGGCGGCCCTCGAGGTCTGCGAGCGATGGGAGTGCGGTGGCGTGGTGATCGGAGAGGTCACCGACACCGGCCAGATGGTCGTCCGCCACCACGGCGCCACCGTCGCCGACATCCCCGCCGAGCATCTGACCGGGGCGGCCCCGGTTTATCACCCGGAGGACGCTCCACCGGCCGCGCCGAGACCTCTGGGCGAGACCCCACGGATCAGGCGCTCCGAGGTCAATGCCACGCTGCTGAGGCTTCTCGCCTCGCCGACCATCGCCTCGAAGCGCTGGGCGTGGCGACGCTACGACCACATGGTGCAGACCGGGGCGGCGGTCCGGCCCGGCGAGGGCGACGCCGCGGTGATCCGGCTGCGCGGACGCGACGGCGGCCCCGATCGCTTCATCGCCGTCACCTCCGACGGCAATCACCGCGCCGTGGCACGCGACGCGCGCATCGGCGGTCAGCTGGCCGTCTGCGAGGCGGCTCGCAATTTGGTCTGCGTCGGCGCGGAGCCCCTGGGTGTGACCAACTGCCTGAACTTCGGATCGCCCGAAAGACCCGAGGTCTTCGGTGCCTTCCGCCGATGCGTCGGCGGGATGGCCGAGGCATGCCGCGCACTCGGCGTGCCCGTGACCGGCGGCAACGTCTCCTTCTACAACGAGGCCGACGGCATCGCGATCCCACCGACCCCGATGATCGGCATGCTGGGTCTGATCGAAGACGCCGCGCACATCACTCGCATGGCGTGGCGCGAGGTGGGAGACGTGATCTGCATGCTCGGTCCCCTGCCCGAGGGGCTGGGGGGCAGCGAGCTCCTCAAGATGACCGCTGGTCCCGATCTTCCCGGGACCGCGCCGCTGGGCACCATCGCGCCCTTCGACCTGGAGGGGGAGGTGCGCCTCCAGAGTCTCACCCTGCGGGCGATCCGCGAGGGCCTCATTCGCTCGGCGCACGATGTCTCCGAGGGCGGCCTGGCGGTGACGCTCGCCGAGTGCTGCCTCGGTGGCCTCGGCGCGCGCATCGACGCCGCGCCCGGTGACGATCTGGCCGTGGCGCTCTTCGGCGAGCTGCCCCCGCGCGTCGTGGTCAGCGTGAGGGCGGAGGACGCTCCTCGGCTCTGCGCCATGGCGGAGGCGGAGGGTGTCGACTGCGCCGAGATCGGCGAGGTGACCGGGGGCGGCCTGAGCCTCGCCGGATGCGAGGAGATCGCCATTGACGCGCTGCGCGCGGCGCATGAGACCAGACCGTGGGAGGGATTGGCGTGATGCCTGAGTCATCTCTCATCCAGGGCCGTCCCCACGAGGAGTGCGGGGTCTGCGCCGTGTCCGGCCACGGCGAGGCGGCGAAGCTCACCTACCTGGGGCTCCAGGCGCTTCAGCACCGGGGGCAGGAGACGTCAGGCATTGTCTCGGCTCACCTCAACAGCCGTCACCGTCCCCATCACCGCGTCCACCGCGGGATGGGCCGCGTGGCCGAGGTCTTCTCACGCGACGACCTCGAGGCGCTGCACGGCCGCGTGGCCATCGGACACGTGCGCTACTCGACCACGGGCGCCCCGCGGCCCTTCAACACGCAGCCGCTCGTCTCCTCGCTGCGCCATGGCCCCGTCGCCCTGGCGCACAACGGCAATCTGACCAACGCCCACATCCTGCGGCGCGCGCTCAAGGCGGGCGGGGCGATCTTCCAGACCACAGTCGACTCGGAGGTGATCCTCCATCTCCTGAGCCGCGTGGAGCACGACAGCTTCGAGGACTGCCTGCGCCAGACGCTCTCGCAGATCCAGGGGGCCTACTCGCTCGTGCTTCTGCATGGCCAATGCCTGTATGCCGTGCGCGATCCACGCGGCTTCCGGCCACTGGCGCTGGGGCGGCTGCCCGGCGGCGCCTGGACGGTCGCGAGCGAGAGCGTGGCCTTCGACCTGATCGACGCCGCGCTCGTGCGCGACATCGCCCCCGGCGAGATGGTGTGCATCGAGCCGGGCTGTGAGCCCGTGAGCTCTTTCCCCCTCCCCGCCGCTGAGCCCTCGCGGTGCATCTTCGAGCTGATCTATTTCTCGCGGCCCGACTCGGTCGTCGACGGCCACAGCGTGCAGAGCGTCCGCGTGCGGCTCGGCGAGGCCCTCTGGCGTGAGCACCCCGCCGAGGGCGACGTGGTGATCTGCGTGCCCGACAGCTCGACGGCGGCGGCCATCGGCTACGCCCGCGCGGGCGGGATCGCCTTCGACATGGGGCTGATCCGCAGCCACTACATCGGGCGCACCTTCATCGAGCCCCTTCAGCGCATCCGCGACTTCGGCGCGAAGCTGAAGTACAATCCCGTCCGCGGCGTGGTCGAGGGCAAGCGCGTTGTCGTCGTCGACGACTCGATCGTCCGCGGCACCACGAGCCGAAAGATCGTCCGCATGCTGCGCCAGGCGGGCGCGACAGCGATCCACATGCGCGTCACCGCGCCGCCCTGGCGCCACCCCTGCCCCTATGGCATCGACACCCCCGATCCCAACGAGCTGATCGCCTCCTCGGCCACGGTCGAGCGCATTCGCGACCAGATCGAGGCCGACAGCCTCGGGTATCTCTCGACCGATGGCCTGCGCGAGGCCACAGGCCAGGCGGACGGCTGGTGCATGGCGTGCTTCACGGGGGAGTACCCCGTGCCCCCCACGCGCGGGATCACCAAGGAGGTGCTGGAGAACGACGACTCGGTCTCGAGCACGATGTCGATGGGCAACGGCATGCAGCGATCAGGGCTGGAGGAGCGCTTTGGCTGAGCACACCTACCGCGACGCCGGAGTGGACATCGCCGCCTGCGACGCCTGGCTGGCGCGTCTGGGTCAGTCGCTTCCCGCCATCGGGGGATTCGCGGGCCTGATGCCCCTCGGACCCCTCACCGAGGGAATGCGCGAACCCTGCCTCGTCGCCTCATGCGACGGCGTCGGGACGAAGGTGCTGGTCGCCCGCTCGCTCGGCGATCTCTCCACCATCGGCATCGACTGCGTGGCGATGGTGGTCAACGACCTCATCTGCTGCGGCGCGGAGCCGGTGATCTTCCTCGACTACCTGGCGGTGGGCAAATTCGACGCCGCCGAGGCCGACCAGATCCTGGCGGGCCTGCGCCGGGGATGCGAGGAGGCCGACTGCGCCCTGATCGGAGGCGAGACCGCCGAGCTGCCCGGTCTGCTGCGCCCCGGGGACTTCGACGTCTGCGGCTTCGGGCTGGGTCTCGTCGACCGCCCCGCGGTCATCGACGGCTCGCGCGTCGCCCCCGGCGACAGGGTGGTCGGCCTGCCCTCGACGGGACTCCACTCCAACGGCTTCAGCCTCGCGAGGCGTGTCCTCGGAGAGGATCGGGACGAACGCGTGAGCCGCGAGATGCTCACACCCACGGCGATCTGCGTCCGCACCCTGCGCGAGATCCGGAGGCGTGTGGACGTCAAGGCCGTCGCTCACATCACGGGCGGCGGTCTGCCGGGGAACCTCCGGCGTGCGCTCCCTGCGGGCGTCGATGCGGTGCTCGACCCCGCGCGCTGGCCACGGCCCGCGATCTTCGATCGCCTGGAGTCCCTCGGCGTCGAGGCCGGTGAGATGTATCGGACCTTCAACATGGGCATCGGCATGGCGCTCGTCGTGGACTCCCGGAGCGCCGAGTCGATCCCGGAGGCCCGCGTGATCGGCGAGATCACCGAGGGATCGGGCCAAGTTCACATCGAGGGGGTGAGGACATGAGTGACCTCAGCGGCGCGAAGGTGCTGATTCTGATGGGCTCGAAGAGCGACTGGCCGACGATGGCCGCGTGCTCCGAGCGCCTCGACGAGATCGGCGTGCCCCACGCCGTCCACGTGGCCAGTGCGCATCGATCGCCGCGCCGCGTGGAGACCCTCGTGCGGGAGGCGGAGGCGGCGGGGGTCGGCGTCCTCATCGCCGCGGCGGGGATGGCCGCGCACCTCGCCGGGGCGGTCGCGGCGCAGACGACGCGCCCGGTGATCGGCGTCCCCATGGCCTCGTCCCCGCTCCAGGGCTTCGACGCACTGCTCTCCACCGTCCAGATGCCCCCCGGCATGCCGGTGCTGACGATGGCGGTGGGCAAGCCTGGGGCGATCAACGCCGCCGAGGCGGCGGCGCAGATCCTGGCGCTGGCCGACGCGGACCTCGCCTCGCGCCTGGAGACGCGGCGCCGAGCCCTCCCAGACAAAATCGCCGAGCAGGACGACCAGCTCTCCAAGGAGCGGAGGAAGTCATGAGAGACAGCGGCCACACCCGGTCCCAGAGACTGATGAGCCCCGAGGACATCGAGCGCACCCTGCGCGGCATCGCCCGGGGCATCGCCGAGATCGAGGGCGGGTTCGACGACCTCGCCCTCGTCGGCATTCGCCGGCGCGGGGTCCCCCTCGCCCAGCGGCTCCAGCACCTGCTCTCCCCCTCGAGACCCGACGCCATCCCCCTGGGCCAGCTCGACATCACGCTCTACCGCGATGACCTCTCGAGCCTCGGCCCCCAGCCGATCATCGGGCCGACCGACCTCCCCTTCGACGTCGACGGGCGCACCATCGTGCTCGTCGACGACGTGATCTTCACCGGCCGCACGGTGCGCGCCGCCCTCGAGGCGCTGGTGTCCTACGGCCGCCCCCACGCCGTGCGCCTGGCTGTCCTGGTCGACCGCGGTCACCGCGAGTACCCGATTCAGCCCGACGCTGTCGGTCTGCGGGTGGAGACCGACCCGAACCAGGTGATCGAGGTTCGTCTGACCGAGACCGACGGCCAGGAGTGCGTCGATCTCCTCACCCCCGACCCATCCCCCCCGACGGAGGCCTGATCCATGGCGTCGTCCCCCACATCCCAGAGGGAGGCGAAGGTCCGCCCGAAACCAGTGGCGGGCTTCGCCCACCGCCATCTGCTGGACCTCGACGTCCTGTCACGCGAGGACATCGAGCGCATCCTGCACGACGCGGCGGGCTTCAAGGACGTCTTCACCCGCACGGTGAAGAAGCTCCCGACGCTCCGCGGCAAGACGGTGGTCAACCTCTTTTTCGAGAACTCGACGCGGACGCGGACGAGCTTCGAGCTCGCCGCCAAGCGCCTCAGCGCCGACGTGCTCAACTTCGCGGTCTCGACCTCCAGCGTGGCGAAGGGCGAGAGCCTCCTCGACACGGTGCGCACCATCCGCGCACTGGGCGCCGACGTGATCGTGATGCGACACGGCTCGGCGGGGACGCCCCACCTGCTGGCCGAGCGGCTGCCGAACCTCTCGATCATCAACGCGGGCGACGGATGCCACGCGCACCCGACGCAGGGGCTGCTCGACATGTTCACGATCCTCGAGAAGCGCGAGCGGATCGAGGGTCTCCAGGTCGTCATCCTCGGCGACATCCTCCACTCGCGCGTGGCGCGGTCGAACATCTGGGGCCTGAGGACCATGGGCGCGAAAGTCCGCGTGGTGGGCCCGAAGACGCTGATCCCGCGCGGCATCGAGGCGATGGGCGTCGAGGTCTGCCACGATCTGCGCGAGGGGCTCCAGGACGCGGACGTGATCAACATCCTGCGCATCCAGCGGGAGCGGATGACCCAGAACTTCTTCCCCTCGATCCGCGAGTACACGCTGCTCTACGGCCTGACCGAGGAGCGGCTGAGGCAGTGGGCCAAGCCTGACGCCCTGGTGATGCACCCGGGGCCGATCAACCGCGGCATCGAGATCGGGCAGGCCGTCGCCGACGGACCGCAGTCGACGATCGAGGAGCAGGTGACCAACGGCGTGGCCGTCCGCATGGCGGTGCTCTACCTGCTGTGCGGCGGGTCGGAGTGAGGAGGAGCTCGCGCAGAGACGCGGAGAGCGCAGAGATGCATGAGAATGAGATCACCCGCGTGATTGTCGACACGGCCATGCAGATCCATCGAGATCTGGGACCGGGGCTTCTGGAATCGGTCTATGAGACCATCCTCGCCCATGCACTGACCATGCGTGGTCTCCAGGTTGAGAGACAGAGGCGGATCCCCATTGAATATGACGGCATTCACTTCGATGAGGGATTCCAGGCTGACCTCATTGTCGAGGGCAAGGTGATCGTTGAGCTGAAGTCCCAGGAGAGTGTGAAGCCCGTTCACAAGAAGCAGGTGCTGACCTATCTCAGACTGACCGGTCTGAAAGTGGGGCTTCTCATCAACTTTGGCGAGGCCCTCCTCAGAGACGGGATCACCCGCCTGGTCAATGGTCTGGAGGAGTGATGAGATGACTGCTCTGATCAAAAGACTCTGCGAACTCCGCGCCTCTGCGCGATCAGTATCAGGAGTGAAGCGATGAACAGCGTTCTGATCCGTGGCGGACGAGTGCTCGATCCCTCCGAGGGGCGAGATGAGACCGCCGACATCCTCGTCGAGGACGGTATCATCCGGGCCATCGGGGGCGACATCGCCGGCTCCGGCGGAGAGATGATCGACGCCCGTGGCCTCGTGGTCTGCCCGGGATTCATCGACCTCCACGTCCACCTGCGCGAGCCCGGGCGCGAGGACAAGGAGACGATCGCCACCGGCACCCGAGCCGCGGCGGCGGGCGGATTCACCTCGATCTGCCCCATGCCCAACACCGAGCCCGTCATCGACTCCGCCTCGGGCGTCAACCACGTGCTCGCGCTCGCGGCGCGCGACGGCGTCGTCCGCGTCCTGCCGACCGCCGCGGTGACGGTCGGCCAGCGCGGCGAGGACATCGCCGAGTTCGGCGACCTGGCCAACGCGGGCGCGGTGGCCTTCTCCGACGACGGCAGGCCCGTCGCCGATCCCGGCATCATGCGCCGCGCGCTGGAGTACACCTCCATGCTCGGGCGGCCGGTCTTCAACCACGCCGAGCTCCCCGCGCTGGTGGGCGACGGCGTGATCCACGAGGGCGTCGTCTCCGCCCGCATCGGACTCAAGGGCATCCCCGCGGCGGCGGAGACCGCCTGCGTGGCCCGCGACGTGGAGATCGCCGCCGAGACGGGCGGACATCTCCACATCCAGCACGTCTCGACCGGACGCGCCTGCCAGATCATCGCCGAGGCCAAGAGCCGGGGCGTCAACGTGACCGCCGAGGCCTGCCCTCACCACCTGGTCCTGACCGAGGAGGCCGTCGCCAACTTCAGCACCCTGGCGCGCGTCTCGCCGCCTCTGCGCAGCGCGGCCGACCGAGAGGCGATCCGCGCGGCGCTGCGCGACGGCGTGATCGACTGCGTCGCGACGGACCATGCGCCCCACACGGACATCGAGAAGGACCAGCCGTTCGACCAGGCCCCCCCGGGGATGATCGGGCTTGACTTCGCCTTCGCCCTGCTTTTCACCGAGCTGGTGGATACCGATCTGCTGCCGCTCGAGGTTCTGATCCAGAGGATGACCTCCGACCCCGCGCATGTGCTCGGCATCGGCGCGGGGACGCTGTGCATCGGCGCCCCGGCGGACATCACGATCCTGGACCTGGAGGGCGAGACGAGGGTGATCCCTGAGGCGATCCACTCCAGGTCGAAGAACACCCCCTTCCTCGGGCGCACGCTCCGCGGCGCGGTGGCCCACACGCTCGTCGGTGGCCGCCTGGTCTTCAGCCGGGGGGAGATCGTCGTCGACCGGGAGACCGCCCGGGCGCGATGACGCCCTCGACCCGTCACTGCACGCTGGCACCGGTCATCGCCAACCGCGAGGTCGCACCGGCGATTTTCGAGATGCGCCTGCGCGCGTCCGAGATCGCCGCGGCGGCCCAGCCGGGGCAGTTCGTGCACCTGCGGGTCAAGAGCGGACTCGATCCGCTGCTCCGCCGTCCGCTGAGCATCGGCGCCGTCGAGGGAGAGCATATCTGTCTTCTCTTCCGCGTCATCGGTCACGGCACACAGCTGCTGTCGCGGGTCGTCCCCGGCGAGACGCTCGACCTGCTCGGTCCCCTGGGGAATCCCTTCACGCTCCACGCCGATCGCCCCGCAGTCCTCGTGGCGGGGGGCATGGGAATCGCCGACATGCCACTGCTCGCGCGGCGCCTCCGCGAGGCGGGGTGCCCCGCGATTCACCTGATCTTCGGGGCGCGCACCGCCGCGGAGCTCGCCTGGACCGATCGCGTCGAGGCTGAGGGGGCCCAGATCCACACCGCCACGGACGACGGCTCCGCGGGGCACCACGGTGTGTGCACCGCGCTTCTGCCGCCGCTGCTCCGGGAGATCGATGCGAGGCCGGCGATCTGCGCCTGCGGTCCCGAGCCGATGTTCCGCGCGATCCTGAGCGCCGTCACCGACCCCGCGATCCCCATTCAGCTCGCCTTCGAGCAGCGGATGGGCTGCGGCATCGGCGCGTGCATGGCCTGCGCCGTCGAGACGAGCAAGGGCTACCTGCGCGCCTGCTGCGAGGGGCCCGTGCTCGATGGAGCGCTGCTGCGATGAGCATGGATGTCCGCCTCGACGTCGATCTCGGCCCGCTGCGGCTGAAGAATCCCATCGTGACCGCCTCCGGCACGTTCGGCTACGCCACCGAGTTCGAGGACTTCCTGGATCTCGAGCGCCTCGGCGGCGTGGCGCTCAAGGGGCTGACGCTCGAGCCCCGCGCGGGCAACCCGCCGCCGCGCGTGGCGGAGACACCCGCGGGCATGCTCAACGCCATCGGGCTCGAAAACGTCGGCTGCCGCGCGTTCATCGACCAGAAGCTCCCCCCGCTCCGCGCGCTCGACACCGCCGTGATCGCCAACATCTCGGGCTTCTCCGTCGAGGAGTACGCCGAGATGGCGGAGATGCTCTCGGCCGCCGAGGGCGTCGATGCGATCGAGATCAACGTCTCCTGCCCCAACATCAGGACGGGCGGCATCGCCTTCGGATCGCGGCCCGAGATGATCTCGGAGATCACCCGCGCCGTCCGCGCCGCCGCGCCGGGCATGCCACTCCTCGTCAAGATGAGCCCGAACGTCACCGACATCGTCGAGATGGCCCGCGCCGCGGTGGGCGGCGGGGCCGATGCGCTGTCGATCACCAACACGTTCCTGGCGATGGCGATCGACGCCGAGACGCGGCGCCCCGTCCTCGGCAACCTGACCGGAGGGCTCTCGGGCCCGGCGATCAAACCGCTCGCCCTCCGCATGGTCTGGCAGGTGCACCGCGCGATGCCCGAGGTGCCGATCTGCGGCATGGGCGGGATCATGACGGGCACCGACGCCATCGAGTTCCTGCTCGCGGGCGCGACCGCCGTGGCGGTGGGCACCGCCTCACTGATCACACCCTCGGCCGCGGTCGACGTGCTCGACGGCGTCACCGACCATTGCCGACGCCACGGCGTCGACAACATCCGCACCCTGATCGGAGCACTCGAGACATGAGAGGGGGAGACATGGATTTCACCCATCGCCTCCTGGCCGCCCAGGAGCTCAATGGCAGCCTGCTGTGCGTCGGGCTTGACCCGGACCTGACGAAGCTGCCGGAGGGCTTCGAGCCGCGGCCCCGCGACGTGCTGGCCTTCAACCGGGCGATCATCGAGGTGACCAGGGACCTCGTCTGCGCCTACAAGCCGAACCTGGCGTTCTACGAGTCGCTCGGCCGCAAGGGGTGGAAAACGCTCCGCCGGACCATCGACCTGATCCCCGAGCAGATCCCGGTGATCCTCGACGCCAAGCGCGGCGACATCGGAAACACCGCCGCCCTCTATGCGAAGGCGCTCTTCGAGGAGCTCGACGCCGATGCCGCCACGGTCAATCCGCTGATGGGCACCGACAGCCTCGAGCCGTTCCTCGAGCACCCCGGCCGGGGTGTCTTCGTGCTCTGCCTCACCTCGAACCCCGGGTCGCGGGAATTCCAGCTGAGCAACAGCCTGCACCTCCAGATCGCGAAGGCCGTCCGGGAGAAGTGGCGGCGCAAGAACAGCAACGTCGGGCTCGTCGTCGGCGCCACCCATCCCAAGGAGCTCCGCGACATTCGGGCGATCTGCCCCGATCAGATCATCCTCATCCCCGGGGTCGGCGCCCAGGGCGGGGCGCTGGAGGAGACGATCCGCGCGGGCGTCTCCCACGTGGGGCCCCAGATGATCATCAACGCCTCGCGCTCGATCATCCACGCCGGGAAGGGCAAGGACTTCGCCAAGGCCGCCCGCGCCGCCGCCAAATCCCTCCGACAGGAGATCCTCACATGCCTGCGTCAGACAAAATCCTCGAAGCGCTCGACCCCATCGTCCAAAAAGTCCTGACCGACACCGGCGCGCTGCTCACCGGCCACTTCGCCCTGACCAGCGGCAAGCACTCGGCCCTCTACTTCCAGGCGATGAGGCTGCTCCAGCACCCGGGCTATGGGGGCATGGCCGCGGCGGCTGCCGCAGCGCACTTCGAGGGGCTCCGCGTCGACGCCACCTTCGTCCCCGCCGTGGGCGGCATCCCCTGGGGCTACGCCCTCGCCTCGCGCTTCCCCGACTGCCGCGCGATCTTCGCCGAGCGCGTCGAGGGCAAGATGACGCTCCGGCGCAGCTTCGAGATCGCCCCTGGGGAGAAGATCCTGCTCGCCGAGGACGTGACCACCACCGGCGGGAGCGTGATGGAGCTCAAGGCGCTCGCCGAGGAGGCGGGCGCGGACGTGATCGGCCTCGCCACCGTGCTCGATCGCTCAGGGGGGAGATTCAAGCCCGGCGTCGACCACTTCGCCTGGGCCCGGCTCGACATCGAGGCGTGGGAGCCCGACGACTGCCCCCTCTGCCGCGAGGGGATCCCCATCGACAAGCCCGGGAGCCGTGGGCTCTCCCGATAGTCAAGATCGCGTTCAACGATGGAGCGCGGAGCGCCGACGCTCCATTCACCTTCCATCGTGCCGGAATTCCCATTCCGGCACCGCGTGTGAAGTCCCCCTCTCTCCCAATCCCCCTCATCCGTTCGGCTGAGCTCACGACGAAGCCCCAGCCCCTTCTCTCCCACAGAGCTCCCTCATCCCCCAGCCCCTTCTCCCACCAGGGGAGAAGGGGAGCCGGAAAGTTCAGTCCCCCCTCTCCCC
>JAFGKF010000112.1 GCA_016928695.1 Candidatus Sumerlaeota bacterium
CTCTTTTGCGACATCCTCCGGAAAATCAATGTGACAGGCCCCGAGCTTCGGGGTCTGGGACACTTTGAACGCCTTGCGAACCACCTCGGGAATCGTCCACGATCGGACCACCTGGGTGGAGCACTTGGTGATCGGCGTGAAGAGCTCGACAAGATCATAGGCTTGATGGCTTTCCTTGTGCAGCCGGTCCAGGCCCGCCTGGCCCGTGATCGCCACCAGCGGAGCCCGATCCATGTTGGCATCGGCCACCCCTGTGACCAGATTCGTGGCCCCCGGACCGAGCGTCGCCAAGCAGACTCCCGCCTGCTGGGTCAGTCGCCCATGGACGTCGGCCATGAAAGCGGCCCCTTGCTCATGGCGTGTGGCGATGAACTCGATCGGGGAGTCGAGGAGCGCATCCATCACATCCATGTTCTCCTCACCCGGGAGACCGTAAATGGTCCCCACCCCCTCGTTCTCGAGGCATTTCACAAAGAGCTCAGCGGCCTTCATCGGCGATGGCCCCCCTTCGAGAGCGGAGTGTCGAGCCCACCATGGCAAACAGCAGGCCCAGAGCGGTCAGCAGCGAGATCCCAGTGGCCACACACTGAACCGGTGTCGCCACCCACCGAATGCGAATCACATGAGAGCCCGGCGGACAGGGGAAGACGATGGTCCCATCCATGGCTGAGGTGAGGTCGTCGATGGGTTCTCCGTCAATGGAGATCCGCCAGTTGGGGTAGCGATAAATGTCATACCGCACCAGGCCCCCGCTCGGACTCACGATCACCCAGCGGCGATCGAAATACTCATCTCCTTGAAACTCGATCTCCGCCTGGGGGTCCCGGGAGAGCAGTCGCCACAGAGACGGGACCCCTGGCTTCTCCAGCACCCATTTGGGCAAATAGTCATCCTCCCCGGTGTTGCCCCGGAAATGCTCCCGCGTGACCTCTGGTATAAAGTTAATATTATTGACTTCACGGAAGAACTCTGCCCGTGCAAAGACCAATGTTGTCAAGCAAATCACTATCACAATGGCCCAGATGACTTTCCCTCGGAATCCCCAGGCATCGAGACCCATTGCCCCCAGGGCCGCCGCTGCCACCGCCACCCAAGCCAGCAGCCGCCAAGGGAACTGGATCATTCGCATCAGGGGAAGTTGCCAGAGAGGCACCGAGATGGGCATGAGCAATAATATCAATGCGATAAATAGGATCGTCCATACCAGGAGCGACTTGCGATCTCCCCGGCCTCGCCACAGCGCACCCAGGGCAAGAACCACCGCGGCGAACTGGGGGAGGCCCATCTGGAGAGAGATCTGGTCAGCAGGCCCCGGAACACTATAACCCCAACCCCATCGGGGATCCAAGAGCTGCCAGGGATAAATCACATGGTCTGCCGCCACGATCTGCTCGGCCAGGGTGGCCACCCGGACGTACCGCGCATCCCAGAGCGCCGGGAGCCAGTAGATCGCGCCAAGAAGTGTTCCAACTCCCAACGTCACAGCGCTTGATATGAGGACGCTTTGGGAGGGACGTTGCACCAAAAGCCTCAGAAGCAGCCATCCCACCAGGAATCCGGTCCCGAACAGCGCCGACAGCGTGTGGGTGAGCTGAAAGAGGCAGAGAAGCACAGATGCCAAGGCAATATCCTTGGCTTTTTGCTTGGCAGCGAGCCTCTCGAACCCCCAGAGCACCCAGGGGAAGAGTCCCATCGCCAAGTACTCGGCCAGATTCCCCCGGACGAAGATGTTGAGCAGATGATACGGCGCCAGGAGGTAGAGCAGCGCCCCGGCCACCGCCGCCATGCGCGAGACCCGTGGCCGGAGCCAGCGGTACATCCCGAAGGGCGCCAGCAGTCCCGCGAAGAGAAATGCGGCCTTCACCCCTGTGAGATAGGAGGCGCTCAGGAGCAAGAAGAACCAGCTGACCCACAGTCCCCCAGGGGCATAGAAATTCGGGTAGGGGTACCCATGCCCCCACTCGAGGTTGGGGAACCACCGCGGCCACCATTGACCCTGATGGATGGTGAAATCGAATTCGCTGAGACGGCGCAGCCAGTGGAGCTCCTCGTCCGAGACAAAAAGCCCCGCATGGAACAGCGGCCAGTGGGCGGCCAGCGCCACCGCCCCCAGCGAGAACCCCACCGCCAGCCGCACGGTGCGCACGCTGACCCGGCCCTGGGATGTCCCGCTCGCCTCATCCATGCCTCCCAGTCAACGACTCCGCTCCCGAACAAATCAACCCTTTTGGACCTTGCCTGACGTGGATCGAGGAGCTAGAGACGGGCATGGCCTCCGCTCCCCCCTCCTCCGAGGCCGCCCCCTTCGTGCGGCGCATCTACACGCTCCATGGCCTTCCGCCCGAGGTGATCGCCGTCGCATTCGCCAAGACCTCGCGCGTGCCGCACGCGTTCGACGAGATCGCGGCCGAGCTGAGCGAGGAGGAGTCGTCGCGATTCCACGAGAAGTGGGTGATCGGCTACGGCCACGCCTCCGTCGCCGAGCACGCCGTCCTCCACATTGCGTTGGAGAACGTCTCGATCCTCGCGACGAAGGTGATCGAGGACAACCGCCTCGCCTCCTACACCGAGCAGTCGACGCGCTACCAGGTCTACCGGCGCGACCGCTTCTTCCGGCCGCCCGCGGTGATGGCCTCGCGCCATGCCGAGCGGTTCGTCGCCCTCTGCCAAGCGCTGATGAGCCATTATTGGGAATGGGTCGAACCGATGATGGCGCACCTCGCGCCGACCGTCGAGCGGCCCGAGGGGATGAGCGGGCGGCTCTGGGAGACCCGGGTCCGCGCGGCCGCATGCGACGCCCTGCGCTATCTGCTCCCGACGGCGACGCAGACGAACCTGGGGTGGACGGTCAATGCCCGGGTGCTGGAGCGCGCGATCACGAAGCTGCGCTCCCACCCCCTCGAGGAGATGCGGGCGATCGGCGAGTCGCTCCGCGAGGTGGCGACCGAGCGCGTGCCGACGCTTCTCAGGTACGCCGACCCGAGTGAGTTTCTCCAGCGAACCCCCGCCCTGATGCGTGAGCACTCGCTGGCCCTCACCGAGAGCGCCCCGCTCGACGATCAGTGGGACGTGCGGCTCGTCCACTTCGACCCCGACGCCGAGGAGCGCGTCGTCGCGGCCCTCCTCTACGAGCACACCCGCGCGTCGTACGAGGAGACCCTGCGCCGCGTCCGCGCGATGTCGCCCGAGGAGCGCAACCGCGTGCTCGATGACGCGGTCAGGCACCGCGGTCAACACGACCAGGTCGGCCGCGCGTGGGAGACGACGACCTACACCTTCGACACGCTGATGGACTACGGCGCGTTCCGCGACCTGCAGCGCCATCGCCTCGCGACGCAGATCAACCAGCCGATCAGCGCCGCGCACGGCTATCTGACGCCGCCCGAGATCGTCTCGGGCGGATTCGAGAACGAGTATCGCCGCCTGATGGACGAGGCGCGCGAGGTGCATGACGCGATGGCCGAGGATCTGCCGAGCGAGGCGCCCTACACCGTCCCGCTCGCCTATCGCAAGCGGACGCTCTTCACCATGAACCTCCGCGAGCTGCACCACATGATCCAGCTGCGCACCGGCCCGCAGGGACACCCCTCCTATCGTCTTCTCTCCCACCGCCTGCTCGAGGAGATCCGCCGCGTCCACCCCGCCCTGGCCGCCCAGATCCGCCACACGCCGATGAACTGAGTATCCGAATCACACGAATCGCCCGAAACAGGTTCCCTCATCCCTTGCTCCTCATGGATGGAGCGCCGGCGCCCCCGCCGGCACTCTCTGTTGCCTGATGCCGACCGGATGCCGGCGAGGGCGCCGGCGCTCCACATTGAGATCGCGGCAGCGAGCAGCCGCGAAACAGAGCGCGAGCAGGCTCGCGCACTCCAAAGTGGCGGCGGTCCGAGAGAAGTGATTCGTGAAAATACGTGTTCATTCGTGGCCAAAGTGATTTGCCGGAGCCGCCTGCGCGCCATCCCATTTCAATACCACCCCATCCAGCTCCCAACGGGTGTGCCCTCCGGGAACGAGTCGGTCAGGCGGAGCACGCGGCCGTTCGATGCGCTGCGGATCACGTCGCCCTCCGTGGCGATCACGCCGTTGACGAGAACCCACTCGACACCGAGGGGGGTGAGCGTCGGCTGCTCGTATGTGGAGCGGCCCTCGATGGTGTCCCAGTCGATGACCGCGATGTCGGCGAACCACCCCTCGCGCAGCGCCCCGCGCTCCTGCTCGAGGAGGAAGAACTGCTCCGCGGCCATCGTGGAGGTCTTGCTCACAAGCTGACGGACCGTGAACATCGCGAGGTCTCTCCCGTAATGCCCCCAGAACCGCGGGAACGTCCCCGCCCCCCGTGGGTGGCCTCCCGTCGGGCCATCGGAGCCGACCATCTGCCATGGCGACTGCATGAAGGTCTGGACGTCGGACTCCTGCATCGTGTGGTAGACCGCGCTGGCGCCGCCGAGGCCGACGTCATCGATCAGCACGTCCTCCGGGTCCTTGGAGAGATTCACCGCCACATCGCTCAGCCACTGCCAGGCGAATGGACCGGAGATGAAGAAGACGCGGTCCGCCCCGCCGCGCTCCGCGATCAGATCGCGGATGTCGGCCTCCAGCTCGCCGCGGTGGTTGGCGACGGCGTCCGACCAGTTGCTCTCCGCCCAGTCGGGGATCAGAACGTTGATCGTGGTCTGCGAGGCCGTGTAGGGGTACTGGTCGAAGCGAACCCGCACACCCTCGGCATTGGCTTGGTCGATGAGAGCGAGATAATCGTCCGACTGCCCCCAGACGGCGGGGCCAGCGACCTTCGCGTGCGAGATCTCCACGCGGCAGCCCGCCTCGCGCCCGATGCGGATCGCCTCCTCGACCGCCTCGAGGACGTCCTCGCTCTCGCTGCGCATGTGGGTCGCGTAGAGCCCCCCGTGCGCGGCCACGGCGGAGGCCAGACCGATGATCTCCTCGGTCGAGGAGTTGTAGCCCGTGGCGTAGACGAGCCCGGTCGACATCCCGAAGGCCCCCGCCTCCATTCCCTCGTCGATCCGATCGATCATGGCACTCATCTGAGCCGGCGTGGGCTCCGATCCACTCAGCCCCACCGAGGCCCGAAGGCTGTTGTGGCCGATCAGACCCATGTGGTTGGGCCCCAGGTGACCCGCGAGCGAGTCATAGTACCCCCCGACATCACCGATGGAGGGGGATCCGCCGCAGTTGCCCGTGACGAGCGTTGTCACCCCCTGGCGCAGATACGCCGACTGGGTTCCCCCTCCGTCGGCGTGGGTGTGGGCGTCGATGAACCCGGGAACGACGAGAAGACCCGACGCATCGATCACCTCGCCCGCCGTGAATCCCGAGAGATCCGACTCCATGCTCGCGATGCGGTCGTCGATGATCCCGATGTCGACGGCCAGAGGCCCCGAGTCGCCATCGGGATACACATCGCCGTTCAGAATCAGCACGTCGAAGTCGGTGGGGGGCGGCTCGGTGAGGTCCGCGGCGAAGTTGTCGAAATACCCCGCGTCGTCTCCCGAAGTGTAGACGTAGAAGCCCGCCCCTCCGTCGCGGAGTGTGACACTCAGCGTGCCCGTGACGACCGGGGTCCCCATGTCGTCGACGTAGGCCGAGACCTGATCGCCCACGACCTCGAGCCGGAAGAGATGCCATCCGCTCGGCCACCCGGTGCCGTTGACGATGTAGCCATCGGAGGTGGCGCCGAACGCGGAGAAGTCGATTCCCAGATAGTCCCAGGTCGTCCCGTCGTACGCCTGGAGCTTGACCCAGCCGTCGCCCGTGTCACCCGCCTCGGAGTGATCGGGGTCCCAGGCGAGGCGGATGAAACTCTGACTGCCCTCATACGAGGCACGGGCCAGGAGCGCCTGATAACCTCCCGCCGGGGTCGGGCCGTCGTTGCCCTCGCAGAAGACCCAGGCCTCGGCCGTCATGTCCTGCGCGGGGAATCCCGTGAGAGCCAAGTGGATTCCCCCCGTGTCACCATCCTCGGCGACGCGCAGGACGCGCTCACCCGACACGGGGAGGGGAATCCCCTGGAGCCGCGCCTCGCCCGAGGCGGTGACCACCTGGGAAACGCCCAGGGGATTGCTCCACGTGAGCCCGGGATCGCCGACCTCGAAGGTGTCGGAGATCTCCACCGCGCCCACCGGCAGCGTCGCCAGCAGGGCCAGGGCGAAAAGTGTCGCGAGGCAGCGCATGGTCCATCCCGTCCCGACTCGAGAACTGCCACGGGGAAGCCGAATTCTCAAGCCAAGAGAGAAAACTGTTGCCTTGTCCGTCCACGCCCCCATTGATGCGCGCACCATGGCACGGCTTGTCCATCCCGCCGCCCCCGCCCGCCTCGACCTCCGCGAGGAGCAGCTGAGCGCCACCATCTGGTGGCTCGCTCTGCCGGCGATCCTCGAGACCCTGCTCTTCAGCGCCGTGCACTTCGCCGACACCCTGATCGTCGGCTGGCTGCACAGCGAGAGCGCGCTGGCCGCCGCGCTGCTGGGGGGCGTGGTCATGTGGTTGGCCACCGCGCCTTTCATGGCGCTCTCGGCCGCGGCGACATCCCTCGTGGCGAGGGGATGGGGCGAGGGGGACTTCGAGTCCGCCCGCCGCTGCGCCGCGCAGGCACTGGCGATGGCCTTCAGCTTCGCCCTCGTGATCTACACCGTGGGGTGGCTCCTCGCCGAGCGCATCCTGACCGCGATGGGGGGTGAACCCGAGGTCGTGGCGCTGGGCACCGCCTTCCTCCGCGTGATCCTCGGATCGATCCTCCTGGGGCTGCCGATGATGATCGCCAACGGCATCCTGCGCGGAACGGGCAACACGAAAACCCCGCTGCGCATCTCGGCGATCATGAATGTGACCAACATTGTGATCAGCGCGGCGCTGGCCTTCGGGTGGGGCCCCCTGCCGGCGATGGGACTCGTCGGCGTGGCCTGGGGCACCGTGGCCGCGCGGACACTCGGGGGACTGATGGCGCTCAGCGTGCTCGAGCTCGGAAGATCGGGGATCCACGTTCCCCTGCGCGAGTTCTTCACCCTCCGCCCCGCCGTGCTCCGGCGCGTCTGGCACCTCGCCTCGCCCGCCATGCTCGAGCGGAGCCTCAACAGCTTCGCGCATCTCATCTTCCTCACCATCGTGACGATGCTCGGGACCACGGTGCTCGCCGCCCACAACATCGCCGTCCAAGTCGAATCGATCGTCTACATGTCGGCCATGGGACTGGGCATGGCCATCACCGCCGGTGTGGGGCAGGCCGTCGGCGCCGGGCAGTCCGCGGCCGCCGAGCGGGTGATGAGGCTCGGGTTTCGGTGGACGGGATTCGCCGCTCTGGCCCTGGGCGTGGCGTTCGCCCTCTTCGCCCGCAGCGGCGTCGTGATCTTCGGAGCCACGCCCGACGTGCTGCGGCTGGCCGCGATGGCGCTCCAGATCGCCTCGCTCGAGCTCGTCCCCATGGGGTGGAGCATCGTCCTCACCGGCGGCCTTCACGGCGCGGGCGACACCCGATCCCCCCTGCGCATCATGATCTGGTGCACGATTCTCTTCCGCTTCGGAGGCGTCTACCTGCTCGCCATCGCACTCGAGTGGGGACTCGCGGGCGTGTGGATCGGCACCGCCATCTTCTGGGCCTTCCGCGCTCTGTTGCTCCGCGCGGTCATGCACCGCGGGGCATGGAAGGAGATCCACGCACGCGGCCTCGCCTGAAAAACCAGCGGCCCCGGGGGCAATCCCCGGGGCCGCGCTGGGAGGGAGGGAGAGGGAGGCGTCTGATCAGTACAGCCAGCCGACGTCCTGAACCTGGTAGAGATCGCCGTTGCTGTAGAAGTCGCAGTTGAGGGGCTCGACCTGGTACATGTTGCCGTAGAAATCGCTGTAGTAGTCGTAGCTGGTGTCGAGGCTGTAGGTGTTGCCGGTGCTGGCGTCGTAATAGTCCGAGGCGAAGTTCGAGTCATAGGTGAAGCCGCTGTGGTCTGTGCTGTAATCCGTGTCGAGCGACGTGGTGGTGGGGGCCATCCAGGAAGTGTCCTCGTCCTCCTGCGCGACAGCCGGCAGGGTGGTGATGGCCAGGATCGCCAGCGCGGCGATCAGGGTGCGGTGCAGTCTGCGAATGGCGTTCATGGTCTTGTCTCCTCTGTGACGGCCCTTCGGGGGCTCTTTCGTCTCTGTGCCCCTCCCTTACGCAGCCCCCGAGCCGAGGCCTCGATGAAAGCATAAATCATTGATATAAAAGATGTTATTCTGTAGAATGGATGTCTGACAGAGGGGTGGGAACTGGAAAGTGGCGAACAAATGCGAGTCGAAAGAATATCTTTTCCGCCGATTTCACTGCTGTGATGGAGCGCCGGCGCCCTCGCCGGCATTTTTCCAAGCGCTCAGCAGCCCCCCTCCAACCACCCCACCACACTGTCGTCCTCGTTGCTCCCGATGACCTCGTCCGCCACCGCCTTGACCTCGTCGAGGGCGTTGGCCACCGCCACCGCGTGCCCCGCGGCCTCGAGCATCGGGATGTCGTTGGAGGCATCGCCGAAGGCCACCGTGTTCGCCGGGTCGACCCTGAGCCGCTCGGCCAGCGCCCGGAGACCATGGCCCTTCGAGACCGCCACGTCCTGCACCGTGAGCCACCACCACCCCCGCGAGTATCGGTTCTCGTAGAGATCCATCATCAGCCGGCCATCGAGGTGAGAGTGGAGAGCGGCGTGCAGCCGCTCGAGCACCCCCTGCCGCTCGATGAACGTGAGGCACGTCACCCGCCGCTCGAACGCCTCGCGGATGTCGGACACCTCGCGGTAGCGGCTGTCGCGATAGCGCGAGCGATTCTCGACATACCACCCCATCCCCTCGTTGCGCGCCCCCTCGCACGTCAGATGATCGTTCCGCCCATCGGTCGACGAGACGATCGGCCGGCAGCCGTGGTCGATGCCCAGCGCCAGGATCTCCTCCGGCGCATGGGAGGGCAGGTCGTGGATGAGGAAGTGCTCCCCCGTCCAGAGGTCGGAGAGAAACGCCCCATTGTTCTCGATCACGGGGAGCGTGAGGGGCAGATCGCCGAGGATCTCGCGGATCGAGACGATGCTCCGCGCGGTGGCGATGGAGAGCGGCAATCCCTCGGCGAGCATTCTCTGGAGCGCCTCGCTGCTGCGCACCGACAGCGTCGAGTCATCGCGCAGCAGCGTGCCGTCGAGGTCGGTGATGAAGAGTGCAGGCGTCATGGATCCACAGATGGCACAGATTTCACCGATTGCGAAGGGGAATCAGTGCTCAGGTGGCAATCACAACCACTGCTATCGGGTTTTGCGCTTGGTCTTGCAAGCGAGCTTCCATGTCTCACCCGGTCGCGGAGTGGGGGGCAGTGGTGTCCCCTCTGTCACCGTCGCCTCCAATCCTGTTCTCCGCCCTCGGGCGCCGATTCTCTCATACTGTCCGGAGACTGGTGCTCTGGTGCCAGGGCGCAGACCGGCTTTGTCAGAGACCGATGAGGCATCACGCACACTCCACTGGCGTCGCCTCTGAGTCCCTCGGCGCTTGGACATCTGGACGAGCTCCTCCCGCACGCACTCCTCGATGCGTTTGCGACGCCTCACACTCAGGCCGTTCAGAAGATGCTCAAAACTCTTGGCCATTCTCATCTCTCCCTGTGGCCGATCTCTCTCAGGTGTTGCCTGTAGATCCTCTCAGCACGGGGCACATGTCTCCGATACCACTGTGGATCACCTGTCTTCTCACCCCCGATGAGAAGCACAGCAGCTCGTCTGGGATCAAAGGCGTAGAGGGTTCTGAGCGGTCGCCCGCGGTGCATGGTTCTCAGCTCCCTGAGACTGCTGATCTTCGATCCCCTGATGGCTGAGGAGTGTGGGTGGCCCAGGGATGGCCCCCGCTCCTGAAGCAGCCGAACGCTCACAGCGATTGACTCCTGTTCATCCCCGGTCAGGCTGTTCCACCACTTTTCAAACTCATCGGTGAACTCCACTTCCCACATGAAATGGTGTGCCATCCCTCGTCAATGCCCGTCAAACGCTCAGCCCCTGACGGGAAGACAGTGCTGTGAACCGATAAATAATTGTTCATCGCGCGGCAGTCAAGGTCAATGATGAGTGGGATCAATCCTTCTCAAACGTGATCCTCGCGTCCTCCTCGCTCAGCGGCGGCTGGTCCTCCTTGAGGAGCACGTGGTTGCCCATCACGAGCGCGTCCATGTCCGTCCGCATGAAGCAGAGGTAGGCGTGGTCGGGGGTGAGCACCGGCGGCTCGCCGCGGATGTTGAACGAGGTGTTGATGATCACAGGGCAGCCCGTGCGGCGCTTGAAGGCGCTGATCACGGCATGGTAGCGCGGGTTGGTCTCGCGGTCGACCGTTTGCAGCCGCGCCGAGCCGTCGACGTGCGTGATGCTCGGCACCGTGCGGTGATCCTCGCGCACCTGGGCCGTCAGAAGCATGTACGGCGATGGGCGGTCGATCTCGAACCACTCGCTGACGTCCTCCTCGAGCACCGAGGGGGCGAAGGGCCGAAAGCCCTCGCGCAGCTTGATCTTGGCGTTGAGGCGGTCCTTCATCTCGGGATCGCGCGCGTCGGCCAGGATCGAGCGGTTGCCCAGCGCGCGGGGGCCGAACTCCGCGCGGCCCTGGTACCAGCCGACAACGAGCCCCTTCTCGATGAGCTCCGCCACGCGGTCGAACAGCGCCTCGTCGCTCATCTCCGCGCTCTTGGCCTTTCGGAACGCGAGGCAGTCTCCGATCGCTCCGTTGCCGTACTCGGGGCCCCACAGCGCGTGGCGCATGACGAAGCTCCGCGGCTTGCCCAGCGACTGGTTCCAGATCGAGAACGCCACACCCACCGCACCGCCCGCGTCGCCCGCGGCGGGCTGGATCCAGATGTCGTCGAACCCCGCCTCGCGCAGCACGCGTCCATTGGCCACGCAGTTGAGCGCCACACCGCCCGCCAGGCAGAGGTGGCGCATCCCGGTCGTCTCTCGCAGGTGGATGGCGCTCTTGAGCACGATCTCCTCGGTGATCTCCTGGACGGTCCGCGCCAGATCGGCGTCGCGCTGCGAGAGCGCGGTCTCGGGTTGGCGGGGCGGACCTCCGAAGAGGCGGTCCCAGTGCTTGCTCGTCATCCGCAGCCCGCGGTCGTAGTCGAAGTATCTCATGTCGAGCGAGAAGGAGCCGTCGTCGCGGACGTCGATCACCTTCCGCATCTGGTCCATGAAGGTCGGCTGGCCGTTGGGCGCGAGGCCCATCACCTTGTACTCCGCGCTGTTGACCTTGAATCCGATGTAGTAGGTCACCGCCGAGTAGAGCAGACCGAGCGAGTGCGGGAAGCGGATCTCGCGCAGCATCTCGATGTCGCTGCCACGCCCGACGCCCATCGTGGCCGTCGCCCACTCGCCGACGCCGTCGAGCGTGAGAATCGCGGCCTCCTCGAACGGCGAGACGAGAAAGCAGCTGGCGGCGTGGCTCATGTGGTGCTCGTTGAAGAGCACGGGGCCGTCGTAGTCGAGCTTCGAGCGGATCTCGCGGCGGATCCACAGCTTGTGGCGAAGCCACAGCGGCATCGCGCTCGCAAAGGAGCGATATCCCGTGGGGAAATGCCGCAGGTAGGTCGAGAGAAGCCGCTGGAACTTGAGGAACGGCTTGTCATAGAACCCGACGTAGTCGACGTCGGCCATGGTCAGACCCGCCTGGCGCAGGCAGTC
>JAFGKF010000113.1 GCA_016928695.1 Candidatus Sumerlaeota bacterium
CCATGGCTTGTCCTCCGAGAATGAGTGCGGCCCACGCCGCTTCGAGAGAGGCCACGAATCCCGCCGCCGCCGCGGGAGCCTGGGCCAGCGCGGCGACCTCCTGCGACGCCTTGGCGGCGAGCGCTGTCTTCGACGCCGCGGTCATCGCCGCGGCTCCGGCGATCACCGCGAGCGTCCGCGTGGTCACGCGCGGTGGCACGCGCAGCGCAGGCGCGGTCTCACGCAGCATCGGCTCGATGAGACCTCGCATCCGCCGCAGGGCGCGCTGCAGCCGCCGGGTGATCGTCGTCTGATGGACGCCGAGCCGCCTGGCGATGTCGGTGGGACCGAGATCCTCGCTGAAGTGAAGCAGCACCGCCTCCCGCTCGTCGGGGGGGAGTTTCAACACCGCCTGCCAGACGGTGGCCTCGCGCTCCTGGGACTCCATCTGCTGCCGTGCCCCCTTCGCGTGGGTGTCGGGGAGATCGGGCAGCTCCTCGGTGTCGACCAGCGGGACGAGCCGCCTCATCCGGCTGTCGTGCCGCAGCCAGCTGATGGCCAGGTTGCGGGTGATGCGCCCCACCCAGGCGGCGAACTGCGGGGGCTCGCGCAGACGGTCGAGCCCGAGGTAGGCGCGGAGAAACACCTCCTGCACCAGATCCTCGGCTCGCTCGCGATCGCCCAGGCGAGCGCAGGCGATGGCGAACACCACGCCCATGTGGCGCTCGACGAGGTCATCGAACGCTGATCGCTCACCCTCGAGTGTTCGCCGGACCAGGTGTTCATCGCTCGGTGGCGAGGGCTCTCGGCTCATCGATCCCGATCTCCTCGGAGGCAGGCTTTCGGGCCTCTTCTCGCCCTCTCCGACGCCCGAGGCCATGGAAACCTGCGCGGGGGTGAGGAAAATCTTCCACTCATGCCCCTCACCCCCTGTGGTCCCCCCTCTCCCGCGGGGGGGGAGAGGGGGACGAGGAGAGAGAGCCATGAGATGTCAAACGCCTTGCGCCTCCCGACGCGAGGTGGGAGGGAGAGGGGCGAGGAAAAGGAGGGATTCCCCATGATGCGTGGACTGACAGTGATGATGCTCGCCTGTGCGCTGGGGGCATGCGTCTCGGTGCCGGAGATCCCCGAGGGGTGGGATTTCGACCACGAGGACTGCTGGCTGAGGGAGATGAGCGGCTACGGTGTCTCTTTGAAGGGTCGCAATCCCTCGCAGGCGGAGCTGTTCGCGGAGATCCGGGCGCTCTCGGCGGAGTACCGTGTGCCGGTGGAGATCATCGGCGCGGTCATGGAGCAGGAGAGCCTGGGATTCCAATACGGAGGAGACAGGGCGATCGTTCACAACCGCCGCGAGTGCCAGGGGCTATACGAAGGCACGCGGCGCGAGAGTGCTGGCCCTCCCGGCCTGGGGCTGATGCAGCTGACGGGGGCGACGGCGCGGGCCTTCAACGTCCCGCGGCTGATCACAGACTGGCGCTACAACCTGCGCGCGGGGGTGGAGACGCTCGTCGACAAGCACCGGCGCTTTCACCGGGACGATCCCCCGGAGATGCAGGAGATCCACGAGCGCAACCGCGACATCCTCGAGAACTGGCACTGGGCAGTGCTCGGTTACAACGGTTTCGTGCCCAACAGCGCCTACCCGGGGCGGGTGTATGCGCGGATGGCTGCTCCCAGCGAGCAGCTGAAGGGGCTGTTCACGCCTGTCGAGATCACCGCCCCTGAGACAGTGATCCCCGGATTCATCACGGCCCACACGCCGGTGAACCACACGCTCTTCGCGGTGGAGCACGACGGCACATGGTTGCTCGAGGACGGCACGATCCGGGCGCCGTTCCATGTGACGGAGTCAGAGTGGGCGCGGGGGGATTGAGGCACCCCTGACTCCTCTCGCCCTTTCAGGGCTGGAGATCTTTGGAAAGGCCCCCGGATACCCAGGGCGAAGCCCTGGGGAAACAAGGCGACCTTTCAAAAGCCCTGAAAGGGCGACAAGACAAAGCTCAGGGCAATGCCCCGAGGGGGGGCAGAGCCCCCCCCGCCTCACTCAGGGCGCATCTGGCTCCGGATGAGATCGCCGCTGCTCACGGAGCCGTTGGCGGCTGGATCATAGAGAAGCTGCTGCAGCGATCCCGCCTGCGTCGGGTCGGCGAGATCAATGTCCCAATCGCCGTCGGGACCGGGGCTGAGAAGCGCCCACATCCCGAAGACCCCGAACCAGGGATCGGTGTGCTCGAACGTCGCATAGGCGCAGGTCCCCTTGCCGGAGATGGCGAAAGGATCGGGCGGGAGCATGGTGATGTAGGCGACGGGCGTCGTGAGCACGGCGCCATTGAAGCCGGAGCGCTGCGCCATCAGCGGATCCTCCCAGTTGAAGCTGCGGGGGCTTCCCGCATCGGCCGCTGGGGGATAGGCGTTCCAGTCGATGCGGTACGCCTCAATGGCCGTGGCCAGTGACCGCATGTTGGAGCGGACAGTCCGGACCTCGTTGGCCACGGTGTCATTCTCGGTGCTCCGCATGGCCACCTCCGCGCGGGAGCCCTCCTCCACCTCGGCCACCACCGCGGGGTCTGGGGGTGCCGTCCCGGAGACGGCAAACAGCCACCCGCACTCCTCCAGGCCGGCGTGCGCGGGATTGGCGGGATCCGGGTTGAAGGCCATCATCAGCAGCTGGCCTGTCAGTGGGGCGCCAAAGGTGACCTCGATCCCCTCCGCCTGGGGATTGAAGCGCGGAGTGGCTCCTGCCTCCCGCCCCTGGGTCATGTCGAGCGCTCCGAAATGCAGGGTCCCGGTGTCGAAGTCGATCGGTCGGATGAGAAGCCTCGCGTCGGGGGGCACGGTCGGCAGATCCCCTCGCTCCAGGTGGGCCGAGATTGAGGCGAGAACGACCTCCAGCTCCGGCTCGGTCAAGGGAGGCACCTGGGTCAGCGAGCCGTCGGGTCCAGGCACCAGCACGGTGGGGAGCTGGGCCATGGCGGCGACGGGGATCAGAAGCAGCGCGAGTCCGGTCAGAAGCCGTCTCGGGATCATGGGGTGAGCACCTCCGGGGATGGGTTCATCTCTGTAGACGCCAAGCTGTGGGAAGGGATGACGAGAAAAACGCGGTGGGGGCATCGATGCAGTTGATATTGAAGATGGAG
>JAFGKF010000114.1 GCA_016928695.1 Candidatus Sumerlaeota bacterium
CACTCGGGTCTGCGATTTTCTCGACGCGCACCCCCCACAGCACTCACTGCCGAAACTGCACGCCGGCTCATGGATCAACCACGACTTTCGCATCTGGATCGGCCACGCCGAGGACAACCAGGCCTGGGACTACCTCTCGCAGACGCGCGACCGGGTGATGAAGGAGATCGAGAGCAACTCCACGCTGACAGCGGAGCAGATCGCACTGGCCAAAAAGGCGCTGATGGTCGCCCAGGGATCGGACTGGAACTGGTGGTACGGCGACGACCACTCGTCGGGTTACGATGCCCTCTTCGACGATCTCTTCCGCCGCCACATCGCCGCGGCCCACCGCGCCGTGGGGCTCGAGCCCCCCGCCGCGTTGCAGATGCCGATCACATCGGCGGGAGTCATCGGCGAGATCACCCAGCCACGGGGCTATGTGGACATCGTCGTCGACGGGCGGGAGACCCACTTCTTCGAGTGGACCGCCGCGGGGCACTGCGACCCGCTGCACGGCGGCGGCGCCATGCACCGGGCGGAGGAGACGATCCGCGCCCTGCTCTTCGGCTTCAGCCCGGGGCACCTGGCCCTTCGCATCGACCTCATCTCCTCCATCTGGGACCGCGTGGGCCGAGAGCCCGTGACCGTCGAATTCATCCTCCACGAGCCGCAGCCCCTGCGGCTCAGCGCGACGCTCCCGCTGCGCGGGGAGAGGGGCGAGGTCGCCATGGCGATCAGACCGCTCGATGCCAATGGCGATCCTCCTCAGCCCTGCGACTTCGAGGCCGCCTGGGACCGCGTGCTCGAGGTGCTCGTCCCCTGGGAGGCCATCGGCGCGAAGCCCGGCGACCGCCTCCTGCTCCACGCGGCGGTCCTCGCGGGGGGAGAGGAGCTCGACCGCGCCCCGGCCCGCGCGCCGATTCTCACCCAGGTCCCCGACGAGGAGTGGGAGGCCTCGCACTGGGTGGTCTGAGCGGTGATCCTCCCCATGGCGGACCTCTACATCGACGCCGACGCCTGCCCGGTGAAGGAGGAGACCTACCGGGTCGCGAAGCGCCACGGTCTGCACGTCTTCCTCGTGGCGCACACTCCCATGCGCGCGCCGGAGAGGGAGTGGATCACCCACATGCACCTCTCGGCTGGGCCGGATGCCGCGGACGACTGGATCGCGGAGCACATCCAGCCCGGGGACATCTGCATCACGACCGACATCCCCCTGGCTCACCGATGCATCCAAAAGGGTGCACTCGCCCTCGGTCCCAAGGGGCGCCCCTTCAGCGAGGACTCGATCGGTGAGGTCCTCGCCATGCGGGACCTTCTGACGCACCTGCGCGACAGAGGGGAGATCACAGGTGGTCCGGCCCCCTTCACGAAGCGCGACCGGTCGCGGTTCCTCAGCGCCTTGCATGAGATGATTGTGAAATTGCAGAGGCAATCGCTGGCCAAACCCCCCGATGAGAGCGATGGTCTCTGACTCAGCCCTCTGATCTCCGGGAGAGACACCTCCGATGCGCCGCCCCCTCAGGCTCCCACGCGGGCCGGGTTTCACCCTGATCGAGCTCCTGATCGTGGTGGCGATCATCGCGATCCTCGCGGCAATCGCCCTCCCCAACTTCCTCGAAGCCCAGACGCGGGCGAAGGTCTCGCGCATGAGGGCAGACATCCGATCGACACAGACCGCTCTCGAGATCTACGCGGTCGACTGGAATTCCTACCCCCCCCACCTCGACAATCCCAGGGAGCTGGAGCCCCTGACAACCCCCTTGGCCTACTTCACCTCGATTCCCCGGGACGTCTTCGCCAACTCACGGAGCAACAATTTCCACATCCACGGAGACCGAGTGATCTACGAGGACCTGGTCGACGTCCAACGCATCAATCCCATGTGGGGCGGAAGCGGGGGAGCCTGGCTCCAGGGACAGCTGAGCGCGGGCCGCCGGTGGCTTCTCAGCAGCGTCGGGCCCGACGGAGACGAGACCGCGTGGGCCGAGGCGGTCCAGTACGACCCGACCAACGGCACCCTGAGCCGCGGCGACGTCTACATCACCGGCCCCTGAGCCAACACATCACTCCTCACCGGTGCAAAAGGCCCAGCTCCGCGAGCTCCGGCGCCGAGGTGTGCTCATCGGCCCCGATGTCCGGCGCGGTCGGGGAGCGCGGCTCGCCGTCGATGTCGTCGGTGACGCTCGCGCGGGGCTGCGCGGCGTCGAGCGCGGGCGTGGCGCTCTCGGTCAGGTGGAGATCGCCGGCCCCCATGTCCACGAACCACTCGGACGTGGCGTTGGTCAGATTGTCCTCCAGCGTCGCCACCCCGTCGCGCTCCTGGATCGGCCCATCGGTGATGTTGCCCGCGATCACACCGACGCTCTCCTCGTAGCGATACTCGATGTTCCAGGCGAAGGTGCCGCTGAGGATCACCGTGTTGTGGCTGATCTCGAAGCCCGGGCACTCCGCCACCGCGATGCCCACATCGCCCGGCTGATCGGCTGTGCGGTGGAAGAAGTTGTTCCGCACGATCCCCCCCACGTGGTCGTTCGTCCCCGTCCACACGAGCCCGAGCGCGACACCCCTCTCACAGTTGAAGAAGCGATTGCGCTCGATCACCGTGTTGCTCGCACCTCGCCAGAACAGCACGGAGGGTCCCGCCAGGTCCATGCCCGCGGGAGCGCGGATGTTGCGAAACGTGCAGTCGCGCACCACCCAGTCCGCCCCGGCCAGGACGTCCACGCCGTTGGTGTAGTCACTCCGCGCCGTGTCCGTGTACTCGATCAGGCAGCCCTCGACCACTCCCCCATCGCAGGTCAGCCCGTTGCTGCCGAGGGTGACCTTGATGTGCTGCTCGCCTGCATCGATGGAGTGGACATTGCGAATCGTCGGCCGCTCCGCCCCCTGCTCCCCCTGGGCCATCACATTGTGATAATAGAAATCGCGCACGGTGAGGTCCGCGACGAGCACATCCTGCGCGTCGCGGATCATGACGCCGTGCGGCGCGTCGGCGCATTGCGGATTGCTCATCCCCGGTCCGGCGATGATCACCGCATCGCGGTCGCCGCTCTCTCCGCGCAGCGCCACATCGTGCACACCGTTGTCGATGACAAGCGTCTGTGTGAGATTGTAGATCCCGTCGGCGATCAGAATCTCCGTGCTCGACTCCGCATTGAGAACCGCGTCCTGCAGCGCGCCGACCGTCTCGACATGCACGGTGTTCGCATAGGGCTGGGCAAATGCGGACGCCGCGATCCAGGAGGCGAGAAGAGAGACGAGGACGGCACAGAGACGCATGGGGACAATCCCTTCGCGGCTGAGCTTCCCAGCGGCGCCCCCGCTGTCAAGGCCATCCGCCCGGCTGGACAATCCCCGGGGGCCTCGGAGCCCTCTCCTCAGCCCATCGGAACTCAGCGCCCCGGCCTCAAAGATTGGGGCGTTCTTTCAAGGCCCCTCCCGCGCGGGGATCTGGAGGCCCTGTCCCCGCTCGGCGAGCCCGGGAAGAGTCACAGGCAGCCGACCCGTGAGCGGGAACTCCCCGACGAGCGCCCCGGGGAGAACCGAGGTGAAAAGTTCCGAGGAGTCGTACGTCAGAATCTGACACGGCACCTCGGGCAACGCGGTGAGAACGTAGGGGCTCCCCAGAACGACGAGGATCACCGGCCGCCCCGACTCCGCGAGCGATCGCACCAGCGCCAGCTGGTCCTCGCCGAGACCGACGCTCCCGCGATAGCTCGCCGTGCGAACGAAGGCCGTGACAAGGGTGATGTCCACACCCTGTGCCTCATCCAAGAGTGCCTCACGACGGGCAGGTGGCAGCCCGAAGACCTCCCCGATCTCTTCCTCCGTGCGCGATGCCCCGAGCCCCTCGAATCGCTCGATCACGGAGACCTCGGGGCTCTGAAACGCGATCTCGGTCGAGACATGGCCGAAGCGCTCGCGCAGCCCCGCCCGGAGTGAATGCAGATCCGCGAAGTCCCAGCGCGGCCAATCGTCGTAGAGTGCGATGTGAAGCAGGCTCGCCTCCTCGGAGGCGACAAGGGGGAGCAGCCCCTGCGCGTCACGGACGACCGTGATGGCGCGCTGTGCCATCCTGTGCGCCTCCGCAACAGAGCTGCCCCGGCGGAGGGTGCGGAGAGCCGCCTCGGCGTCGATCTCGACACCGTGGTGAAGACCGAGTCGAGCCTTCGTGCGAAGGATCCGCTCCACGCTCTCGTTGACCCGACTCTCTTCGAGGATCCCGTCGCGCACGGCCGCCACCAGCGCGGCGTGGGCCTCGCGCACATCGGGGCTGTCGAGGAGCATGTCGGCCCCCGCGGAGACGGCCGCGATCGCCGCCTCCCCCGGCGAGAGCCGCTCGGTGATCCCACGCATCGCCATCGAGTCGGTGATGATGAGGCCCTCGAAGCCCATCTCCCCGCGCAGCAGTCCCATCAGCACATTGCGGCTGATCGTCGCCGGGATCTGGCCCTCATCGCCCATCAGCGCCGGAAACCAGATGTGGCTCGTCATCACCGATCCCACACCCGCCTCGATGGCGGCGCGGAACGGCGGCAGCTCCACCGCGTCGAGCCGCGCGCGGTCGCCATCGACGACGGCGAGGCCCAGATGACTGTCCGTCGCCGTGTCACCGTGGCCGGGGAAGTGCTTGGCGCATGCGAGGAGCCCCGCGCCCTGGCAGCCCTCCACGAACGCCACCGAGAATCGGCAGACGGTGTCCACGTCCTCCCCATAGGAGCGGATGTTGATGATGGGATTCGCGGGATTGATGTTGACGTCGCAGATGGGAACAAGGGTCCAGTGGATTCCGCAGGCGAGGGCCTCCCGCGCCGTGATGGCGCCCACGGTGCGCGCCGTCTCGGGATCCCCGGTGGCGGCCAGCGCCATCTGCCGCGGGAAGAGCGTCGCATCGGACCAGAAGGTCCCCGCGCCGCACTCGAAGTTCACACTGTTCAGCAGAGGGATCTCACTCGCCGCCTGGAGCCGCTCGATCAGGGGGATCGCCACCTGCGCGGAGGTGACCCGCAGGGTGAAACCCCCGATGCCGAGGTCCTCGACCTGGCGCACGAGCTCCTCGGTGATCTCCGGGTCATTGGCGGCCCCGCGTGGGACAGCGGGTTTGAGGAGCTGGCCGACGCGCTGCTCGAGCGTCATCGCCTCGAGCGTCGTCTGCACCCACCGCTCGGCCTCGGGGTCAAGGGATTCCGTCAGAGCGAAGAGCATCGTGGAAACCTGTGTGCTGAGAATGACGGCAGCCGCCAGCAGAGTCATCCCGGTCCGAGATGAGTGACCCACGGCAGACCGAAGCGAGCATCTCATGGCGCGGATCCTCCCAGTGATGGCGAAGCGGCGAACAGACGCCTCGGGGTCAGTGCGCTGCTCGGGCAACGACCCCAGGACGGCATGACCTCCCAGCGCTGCGGTGTCAAGATCGGTGTGATGAATGGAGCGCCGGCGCCCTCGCCGCACTTCAAACATGTGGAGTCCATGAGCTTGCTCATGTTCCCTGACTCTGCGGCAAGTCGCCGAAGCGCTGTGGCGACGGCGCGCCGCAGGACTCCAAACATGGGGAGACCTCGCTGCCCCTCAGGCAGCGCATCTTCGTGTCGGTCTTTCGGGCCACTGGCTGAAGCCAGTGGCCAAGAGGCACCCGCTGAAGCGGGCTGAACCGAATGATGGCGCGCTGGAG
>JAFGKF010000115.1 GCA_016928695.1 Candidatus Sumerlaeota bacterium
AGCGTCCCCTCAGGAGGACGCACTCCCGCCCGTCTCTGTTCATCCCTTATCGGCTGCCCCCGGGAGTCACCAAAGGATTGAGTTGATCACAAGTGGTTTCACAACCTCATCAAGCGCCGGAGGCGCGAAAGAACATAGCCCGGGGCAAAGCGAGCGGTATGTCCGCCAAAGCCTGCAAGGCGACGGCGGAAGCGAGCGCCGCCCCGGGTTGGCGCGGGGAATATGAGCGGGCTGGCGCGTCCAGCCGCCGCAGCCTGTTCGGCTGCTTTGGCGGAGGCGGCTGTTCTTGCCCCTGGCAAGAACCGTGAAAGCCCGGATTTGAGGTTGTGAAACCGACTGTACTCTTTGGCGGTGATCCGAGAGACGGATTCAGGTCCGTCGGCGCTCCAGATCGTCGATCAGGCCCTGAACACGGCGCCGGATCTCATCGCGCGCCCGGGCGAATGCCTCAGGGCCGCCCCCCTTGGGGTCCGGGACGGGCCAGTCGAGGACACGGCGGCAGGGCACCCGGGGGCAGGCGTCGCCACAGCCCATTGTCACGACGGCGTCAAACTCCACATCGCTGGGCAGGGCCTCGACCCCCTTTGACGACTGGCCCGCGATGTCCACCCCCGCCTCTTGCATGGCGGCCACTGCGCCGGGATTGACCTGGCCCGAGGGGCTTGCCCCACACGACCAAGCCCTGATGCCCCTCTCGCCACCGATCGTGCGAGCCCAACCCTCGGCCATCTGGGAGCGGCAGGAGTTCTCGACGCAGACGAAGAGCAGGTTCATATGCGGTGTCCCTTCATGAAAAAGAAGATGCCGGGAGCGACTCTCCCGGCATCCCTGACACAGAGGCCGTGCCAGCGCAACTCAGAGAACCAGGGCTTTCGCAGAGAGGATGTTGTCCAGGCCACGGACCTTCTCGAGCAGCTCTGCGGTGATGGGCTGGTCCACCTTGACGATGGTCAGGGCGCGCCGCCCCTCCTCGTCCACGCCGAGGTTCATCTGGCCGATGTTGACGCCGTTCTCGAAGAGCAGCGTTCCCACCTGACCCACCACGCCTGGGACATCACGGTTCTCGATGAGAATCAGGTTCCCCTCCGGGCTGGCATCGACCCGCTGATTCATCAGATGGACGATCCGCAGCTCCCTCTCGCCGTAGGTGGTGCCGGCGACGCGGGTGACCTGCCCGTCAGAGGTGGTCGCGTTGACCGTGATCAGCGTCCCGAAGTCGGGGGCGTGAGCCTCGGCGCGGGTGACCACCTCGATGCCACGGTCCTCCGCCAGCGGCATCGCGTTGACGAAGTTGATGCCGACGTCCGTCGTCCGCTTGAGGAGGCCGCGAACCGCCTTGAGGGTGATCGGCCGCGTCGGGAAACGGGTCACATGACCCGCGATGTTGACCTCGAGGTGCTTGATGGTTCCCTCAGCCAGCTGACCCACCGCGTCCCCGAGGTGCTCGGCCAGCTCCATGTAGGGCCGGATCTTGGGGAGGATCTCCGGGTCGACGGCCGGATAGTTGACCGCGTTGATCACCGGGCCGCCCCGGAGAACATCGACGATCTGCTTGGCGACATCGAGCGCCACCTGCTCCTGGGCCTCCGTCGTGGCCGCCCCGAGGTGCGGGGAGAGAACCACGTTGGGCAGGGCCAGAAGGGGGTGATCCGCCGCAGGGGGCTCCACGGCGAAGACGTCGAGCGCCGCGCCGGCCAGGTGGCCGCTCTCGATCGCCTTCGCCAGCGCCTCCTCGTCGATCAGACCGCCTCGAGCACAGTTGATCACCCGCGCCCCCTTTTTCATCTTCGCAATGCGCTCGGCGCTGATGATGTTTGCCGTCTCCGCGGTCTTCGGCGTGTGGAGCGTGATGAAGTCAGCCTGCTCGATGATCTCGTCGACCGTCGCCGGCTCGCAGTCGAGATCCCGGATCGCCGCCTCTGTCTTGTAGGGATCGTAGGCCAGCACACTCATCCCGAAGGCCTGCATGCGCTGCGCCACGATGCTCCCGATGCGCCCCATGCCGATGAGCCCCAGCACCTTGCCGCGGAGCTCGGAGCCCTTGAAGCGCTTCTTCTCCCACTTGCCCGACTTCATCGAGGCGGTCGTCTCGGCCAGGTTCTTCGAGAGAGCGATCATCAGCGCACAGGCATGCTCGGCCGTGGAGACCGTGTTGCCGCCCGGCGTGTTCATCACGATCACACCGCGCTGGGTCGCCGCGGGGATGTCGACGTTGTCGAGTCCCACACCGGCGCGGCCGATCACCCTGAGCCTCTTGCCCGCCTCGATCACGTCGGCCGAGGCCGTGGTGCGCGAGCGGACGACGAGCGCATCGTAGTCGCCGATCTTTTTCACGAGGTCCTCGTGGGAGATCTCGAAGTCGCAGACGACCTCGAAGTCGTCGCCACCCTCACGCAGAATCGCGAGGCCCTCCTCGCTGAGCTTGTCACTGATCAGTATCCTGGGCATGTCTCTGCTCTTTTCTTTGGGTCGAGAGGGATGCCCCGGCGGCCCGGCCGCCGGGGCACCGATGACCTCAGCCCTCGAAGGCGGCGATCGCCGCCCCGACGGCCTTGCCGGGGGCCACCTGGAAGCCGAGCTCAGTCAGCGTCAGCTCCAGCGCGCTCAGCGCGGTGGTCACGTCGAACTCGTTGCACCACCCCAGGGCGGCGAAGCGGAAGATCTTCCCCTTCATGCTGCCCTGACCGCCGGCGATGGTCACGCCGTGCGTGTCGCGCATGATCTTGGGGATCTTCCCGCCGTCGACGCCGTCGGGCACCTTGACCGCCGTCACCGTGTTCGAGGGGGCCTTGGAGAACATCGCGAGGCCGATCGCCTTGATCGCCGCCTGAAGCGCCGAGGCCAGACGCGCGTGGCGCGCCCAGACACTCTCCATCCCCTCGGCGAGGATCATGTCGAGCGAGGCCTGCAGCGCATAGGTCAGGTTGACCGCCGGCGTGAACGCCGTGCTCTTGTCCGCCAGCGCCTTGAGCGCCTTCTCCCAGGAGAAGTAGTACTTCGGGCACTTGGAGGACGCCATCAGGGCCTGCGCCTTCTCACTGATCGAGCAGAACGCCAGACCGGGCGGCAGCATCAGCGCCTTCTGGCTGCCGCCGATCACCACATCGACGCCCCACTCGTCCGCCCGCAGCTCATCGGCGGCGAGGCCGCTGATCGCGTCGACGACGAGCACGGCATCGGTCTTCGAGACGATCTTGCCCAGTGCCGGGATGGGCGAGAGAACACCCGTCGAGGTCTCGCACAGTGTCGCGTAGACCGCCTTCGTGCCGGGATTGGCCTTCAGAGCCTCCTCGACCTGCGCGGGATCGACGACGTCGCCGTACTCGAGGGTGATCGGGACCCGCTTGACGCCATAGGCTTCGCAGAGCTGACCCCATCGCTCACCGAACTTCCCGCCCTCGATCGTGATCGCCGTGTCGCCGGGACTGAGGAGGTTGACGACGGAAGACTCCATAGAGCCGGTCCCAGAGGAGGCGAAGGTGATCACCGGAGACTGAGTCTGAAAAACCCTCTGCAGCCGCTCGGCCGTGTCGGCGAAAATCGCCTCGAACTGCGGCGTCCGGTGATGGATGGTGGGCTTGGCCGAGGCGGCCAAAACCTCCGGGGGGACCTGGGTCGGTCCTGGTGCCAGGACCAGGTTCTTCTTCATGGCTTTTCACCTTTCCGTCGTCATGTTCCAACTGACCGAGGTCAATTGGTGAAAAAACTCACAGACTCTAGGGGGCGCTCGGAGCCCGAGTCAAGCTTGATACCGCACCCCCTCACGATTCCCGCTCAGAGGACGCCGAGAGCTCTCAGAGCCTGGATTTCCAGGCCATCGGAGTGCGCCAGCCGCCCTGCTGATTCATCTCAGAGAGCCCCTGGGACGGGGGGAGCGAGCCCGAATCTCCTCCGCCACATCGGCGTGGAATCGCCCCAAAACCTCCTGGAGAAAGGCCTGCAGCGATCCACGATCCCACCGAGCGGCCTCCAGGGGGCCGATCTTGGACTGGGTCCAAATCCGCTTGGGCCACTCCTGCACGCCCTGGCGGCGCCCCACCAACCCGCTCACCAGCAGGGCCACCCAGTGATCGCCCGGGGCCAGCGCCAACCCCAGTCGTCCCAGGGGGAAAGACTCTGAGCCCCCTTCCCCCACAGACAGCTCGAGCGCCGTGCCATCCGCGAAGTCTCGATCACACAGACGCATCAGAGGCCCCGTTTCCACGACCAAACGGGTTTGAATCTCCAGAGCCTCCAGCAGCTGGGCCATGGCTCCCTGGATCAGGGGAGAAAGGCTCGCGATGGGGATGGGACCCCGCAGCGTCCCAGGCCAATCCGTCTCCGAGTTGATCCGATGCCACACCTGCACAGCCGAGGCACGGGCCTCCCGCAGGAGAGTGATGACGCTGGAGCGCCCCGTCTGCTCAAACCCCGCCCCGATGCCCGCCTCGAGCTTGTCCATGAGCTCCTCGAGCTCCGCCCGGCTGGCGGAGATCGCTTCGCCCAGGAGACGGCGCTGCTCAGGGGTCAGCTCAGGGTCCGGTGTCATGACGGAGAAATTGTTCGCAGACTGGGATCAGGACGTCAATTCATCCCCACTCTGGGGACCGCGACACCTCTTGACTCGGGCAGAGCGGGAGCTTACGATTCCCCGCTCCACACCCACCCGGCGGTGGCGAAGACCACCGCAAGAGGCCCGAGGCAGACATGGATCCCCTTCAGCCACAGTCCGGCATCCCTGGCGCACCGAAGCCCCCAACCCGCCGAAGCGACTCCGAAGAGGCCGAGGCGCTTCACCCTGGCCAGGAATTTCTCCTCCGGCTCTGGACGGAGTATCGCACCCCCCTGATCGGGGGGCTGATCTGCCTTCTGGCCGCCGCTGCCCTGGTGACCTGGCTGGGACAGAGCCGTGAGCAGAGGCTCGAGAGTGCGGCGATGCGTCTCAACAGGGCGTCGGTCGTGTACAACCAGATCGTGCTCAACCCGCAGATTGACCGTGAGGCAGCGGATCAGCTGCTGACCCAGGTGATTCAGCTCTGCGACATGATCCGCGAGGAGTACCCGGGTCTCGAGGCCGCTCACATGGCCCTCTTCCTCAAGGGCAGCTGCCACTTCGAGCGGGTCTACCACTATTTCGGCGTCGTCGACAACACCGTCGCCCGCGAATACCTCGACCAGGCGATCAATGCCTTCCGCCAGTATCTCGACGAGGCGACCGACGACCTGGACGAGGCCCAGGCGATCATCGCCATCGCCGCCTGCTACGAGAATCGCTCGTTCCTGACGGACAACCCGGACCTGATGACCACCGCCATCGAGGAGCTGGGGCGCGCCGCCCAGCTCGCTCAGGGAACCTACCTGGAGGCGCAGGCCCTGATGGCACAGGCCCGCTGCCACGAGGCCCTGGATCACCGCGATGAGGCCCGCGAGATCTACCAGCGCGTCCTCCAGCTGCGCGAGCCCCTGGCTGCGTCGATCAGCGGCGGCCCCTTCGGCCTCCTGCTGCGCTCGTCGGGGGGGTTCCACGAGCTGGCCCAGGAGCGACTCAACCGCATCGAGAGTGGGGTCGTCGCCACCCCGCAATCCTGATCCCGGAGGTGGCCCGGGCGGCCCACGCCGCTCGCCTCATCATGCCATGTTCACCGGCCTGATCGAAGCCATCGGCACCCTCGCCTCACGCACGGGGAGAGGGGAAGGCCAAGCCCTGATCATCGAGGCGCCGTCGATCGCCCCCTCACTGAGCGCCGGCGAATCCGTCGCCGTCGACGGCTGCTGCCTCACCGTCGTCCGGCCGGGGACAGACGATTTCGAGGTGTTCGCCTCACCCGAGACACTCTCGCGTGCCACCCTCGCTGACAGGCCGCTGGGGGCCGAGGTCAACCTCGAGCGCGCGTTGGCCCTGGGAGACCGCCTCGGAGGACATCTCGTCACCGGACATGTGGACGCGCGGGGAACAGTGGAGAGATACAAGCCTGCGGGGGAGTCATGGACACTGACCGTCTCATTTCCCCCTGACCTCGCTCACCTCGTCGTGGAGAAGGGCTCGATCGCCGTCGACGGCATCAGCCTCACGACCTTCGACGTCGCGGGGGATCGCTTCTCCGTCGCCGTGATCCCCGAGACTCACACGCGGACGACACTGCATCTCCGCCGCGCCGGCGATGCGGTGAACCTCGAGTGCGATCTGATCGGAAAATACGTGGCCCGGCACCTCGCACTCGCAGGGGCGCAGACGGGGTTGACCGAGGAGATGCTTCTGCGCGCCGGATTCCAGGGGGGCCGGGGCTGAGACCATGGGCACCAAGCGCCGTCACCGCGACCCCGTCTTCGTCGACGCCGAGCAGGCGATCGACGACTTCCGCAACGGACACATGCTGATCGTCACCGACGATGAGGACCGCGAGAACGAGGGCGATCTCATTCTGGCGGCCGACTTCGTCACGCCCGAGGCGATCAACTTCATGGTCACCTACGGACGGGGTCTTGTCTGCTGCCCCCTGACGGAGGAGCGCCTGGAGCGGCTCGAGCTGCCGCCTCTCCCGCGGCGTCACTCCTCGAGGATCTCCACGGCCTTTCACGCCCCGGTCGATGCGGTCGGCAAGACGACGACGGGGACCAGCGCCCAGGACCGCGCTGCGACGGTGCGGACTCTGATCGACCCCAACACTCACCCCTCCGATCTGCTGCAGCCCGGGCACCTCTACACCCTGGGCGCACGTCCGGGCGGCGTTCTGCAGCGGGCCGGTCACACCGAGGCGACCATCGATCTGGCACGGCTGGCGGGTCTCACGCCGGCGGGTGTGCTGTGCGAGATCCTCGATGACGATGGCTCGATGGCCCGCATGCCTCGCCTGATGGCCTTCGCCGAGCGCCATGGTCTTCACCTGGTCACCATCCGCACGCTGATCGAGCACCGCCTGAAAACCGAGAATCTGGTCCGCCGAGAGGTCGAGACCGTGCTGCCCAACCGCTTCGCCAATTGGCGAATGATCGTCTACGTCAACGGGATCACAGGGGAGCACATGGAGGCGCTCGTGATCGGCGAGGTCGACGACGGCGAGCCGGTGCTGACCCGCGTCCACAGCCAGTGCTTCACCGGCGACACGCTCGGCTCGCTGCGCTGCGACTGCCGCCCGCAGCTCGAGGCGGCGATGGAGCGGATTGCGGAGGAGGGGCGGGGTGTGATCCTCTACCTGCACCAGGAGGGGCGTGGCATCGGCCTGCTGAACAAGCTGCGGGCCTACCATCTCCAGGACCAGGGCAAGGACACCGTCGAGGCGAACGAGGCGCTCGGCTTCAAGCCGGACCTCAGAGAGTACGGGGTCGGGGCACAGGTTCTCGCCGACCTGGGCCTGAAAAAGCTCCGCCTCCTGACCAACAACCCGAAGAAGATCATTGGGCTCGACGCCTTCGGCCTCGAGGTCGTCGAGCAGGTGCCGATCGAGGTCGGACACACACCCGAGAACAGGCGGTATCTCGAGACCAAGCGCGACAAGCTTGGCCACCGCCTCACCATCAGAGAGAGGGAGTGACATGCCGATGCCCAGAGAGATCAGCGCTGACCTCACCGCCGAGGGACTGAAGTTCGCGGTGGTCGTCAGCCGCTTCAATGACCTGATCACCGAGCAGCTGCTCCGCGGCTGCATCGATTGCCTCACACGCCACGGCGCCGCCGACAAGGCGATCACCGTCATCCGCGTCCCGGGGGCGTTCGAGATCCCAGTCGCCGTCGCCGCCGCCGCACGCGCCAAGAAGCACGACGCCGTGATCGCGCTCGGGGCGGTGATCCGCGGGGAGACGCCCCACAACGAGCACATCGCCGCCGAGGTGACCAAGGGCATCGCCCAGGTCGCTCTCGAGACAGGCGTCCCTGTCACCCTCGGCGTCCTCACCCCCAACACGCTCGAGCAGGCGGTCGAGCGCTCGGGAGTCAAGCGCGGCAACAAGGGGGCGGAGGCCGCCGCGAGCGCCATCGAGATGGCGAATCTCATGAAGAAGATCTGAGCGGCATGGCAACGGGCGAAAACGGCGGCATCCCCTCCGATCTCATCATCTGGGACCTCGATGGCACACTGGCCGACACTCTCGAGGACATCACCGATGCACTCAACCGCACCCTCACCGCCCGAGGACTCCCTCAGCGCACACCCGCCGAGGTGATGCCGTCGATCGGACGGGGGATCTTCAACCTCATTGCGCGTGAGATGGGAGGGGCGCCCGACGACCCCGATGTGGTGAGGGCGGTGGCCGAGTTCCGCGAAGACTACAGCGCGAACCTGCTCGTCAAGACGCAGCTCTACCCCGGGATCCTCGAGGTGCTCGACCACTTCGCCTCCCGAAAGCAGGCGGTCATCTCAAACAAGATCCAGTCGATGACCGACAGCATCATCGAGGGGCTGGGCATCCGCGACCGCTTCATCGAGGTCATCGGCGCCGAAAACGACTACCCCTTCAAGCCCGATCCCGCCTCGACACTGGCTGTCATCCAGGCGGCCGGCGTGGAGCCCGGACGCACCGTTTTCATCGGCGACAGCGACTGCGACTTCCACGCCGCCCGCAACGCGGGTTGCCATGTGGTGCTGGTCACCTGGGGGCTTCGCCCGCCCGAGGAGGTCCGCTCCTTCGAGGCCGACGCACACATCGACTCGGCCCGGGAGCTGATCGACATTCTCCGCTGAGGGCGAGCCTCAGACATGTGTTGCGAACTTTTCCACGCTGTGGCTGTCTGACAAACGACCAATGCGAGAGAGCTGAGGCGCCGCAGGTGGCGCCCGGGAGGTGACTGCCATGAGTCCTGAGGAGACTTCCCCGCCCGACGCCGGGATGTTCCAGGCACTTTCGAAACACAGGGGGCTGAAGCGGGAACTGCGCACAGTCACCAAGCGTCTGCTCGAGCTCCGCCATGAGGAGGAGGAGATCCTCTTCGAGATCGGTGGCGCGGCTCTCGAGGAGGGCATCGAGGCGGCGGGCTTCAAAGAGGCCGTCGAGGCGCGCAAATCCACGACCGCGGCGGAGACGGCGCTGAGCGATCACACGGCGGCGGTCGAGAGGCTCCGGGCGGAGCGCGAGGCCCTCGCCGGAAAGCACGCCGAGGCCCTGGCACCGATCCAGGGAAAGCGCGAGGCGCTGGCCAAGGCCGCCAAGGAGGCGAAGAAGAAACTCGCCGACCTCCAGTCCCAGATCAAGGCGATCGAGAGCGAGATCACCAAGGCCCGCTCCGGGATCGAGAAGGCGAGGGAGACGATCTCGAAGGGCGAGAGCGAGGTCCCGGCGCTCGAGGCCAAGGCCGCCGAGCTCGAGAAGAGCCTCCCCTCTCTCGAGAAAAACAGGGACGCCGCGCAGGCAAAGATCGCGAAGGCCGATGAGGAGGCCCAGTCGGCCAAGTCCAAACTCGATGAGACTCGCGAGGCCCTGAAAAAGAGCGAGGCCGAGGAGAAGGCGAAACCACCTGAGAAGCAGAATCCCGCGGCCAAGGAGATCACCGCCAAGCGCTCGGCTCTGGAGAAGGCCCAGGAGGCTGCGAAGACGAAGGCTGCGGCCCTGAAAGAGCTTCAGGCCGCCCAGCGCGAGGCCGCCAAGAGCCACGATGCGGCCAAGACCGAGCTCGAGAAGACCCGTGCCGCCATCACCTCCAAGACGGGTGAGATGGAGTCGCTGAAGAAGTCCCTGCCGGGGCTCGAGGCTCAGCTCAGCGAGGCGGAGACGAAGAAGCCCGCACTGCTCAAGGCCATCGGATCCGAGGAGAAGACCAGCGGCGACGCCAAGGTCGATCTCGAGACGGCGGAGAAGGAGATCGCCACGCTGAACAAGTCGCAGGCCGATGAGGCCGCAGACCTCGACGGACGGATCAAAGAGGCTGAGGCTCAGATCGCCGAGGACAAAAAGGCCCTCGAGGCGGGCAAGGGCAAGTGGCGCACCACGAGACTGGCCCTCGGCACCGCGGTTGTGGCCGATGGGCTCGGTGAGAAAAGCAGCGCCATCGCCCCGCTCCTGAAGACCCTGGAGGCGAAGCGCTCAGAGATCGAGGCCGCCGAGGGGCGCCGCGCCGAGCTCGACGCTGACATCGCCGCGAGCAAGCCCGCGGCCACGAAGGCGATGCTCATCGTCCTCGGAGCCATCGTGGTCATCATCGTCATTGTCGTGGCCGTCGTGCTGCTCACGAGAGGCGGCGGAGATTCGGGCAAAGAGGAGAAGCCGGTCCCCGCGGCCACCACCGACCAGCAGGCGACGCCACCGACGCAGCCCTGAGGCCCACGGGCAACCATCCTCATTTTCCATCAGATGCGATGGTCCGGGAGTCCAACTCCCGGACCGTTCAGTCCCACAGTCAATTCGGTGGCGATGTCATCGCGCAGAGAGCGCGGAGTCCGCAGAGCGTGAGAATGATTGTGCCGGAATTCCCATTCCGGCATCCCTCTGCTCCCTTCTCCCCTGGTGGGAGA
>JAFGKF010000116.1 GCA_016928695.1 Candidatus Sumerlaeota bacterium
CGTCGACATCGAGCTGAATGCGCAGCGTGCCGGCCACGTCGCCGAAGTTGGTGAAGACGACGCCGCGGCTCTGCTCGGGCTCGAGTGTCAGCGACTTCGCGTCGATGCGCTCGCCGTCGAGAGAGAGCTCGAGGATCGTGTCCACCTGCCGCGTCGTGGCGTTGAGCACCTCGGCGAAGATCTCCACGCGGCTCTGATCGCTCAGCCCCCGGCTCAGGCTGAAGGCGACCAGCCCGACGTTCTCACCCCCCGTGCCGCAGCGGATGTAGCGCATGGGGGGGGCGTCGCCCTCCTCATCGAGCATCTCCATCAGCGCCTCGGTGCGCGTGCCCAGCGCGCCGTCGCTGAGGAGGATCACCTCCGGGTTGGGATGGCGTTGGACGAGGGATCGGACCAGCACCAGGGCATCGGTGATGTCGGTCGGCTGGTCGGTGGGCTCGATCGCCCGGATCGCCGCCCGAAGCGCCGACGCGTCATCCGTGGGGAGGGAGGCGAGCTCCGTTCGGCTGTTGAAGGTGGCGACGATCATGCGGTCGCCCGGCCCGAGGTTGTCGACGAGCTCGAGGGCCATGGCCTTCGCCTGGTCGAGGCGGGTGTCGAAGTCCTCGACGTCGGTCGCCTGCATCGAGGCGGAGGTGTCGATCAGGACGATCTTCGTCTCATTGCGCTCCTGGTCCATCGCCAGGAAGGGGCGTGCGAGCGCGAAGACGATCAGCGCGGCGATGAGCAGCTGGAGCCAGAGGAGCAGGTTGTTGCGCAGCCTCTGGAATGGGGCGTTGGCCGTCAGGTCCTGGAGCGAGCGGAGCCAGAGCAGCGTCGAGGGGACCTCCTGGCGCTGGCGCTTGAGCTTGAGGAGATAGAGCACCACGATCACGGGGAGCGTGAGGGCGAAGGCGAACATCAGGGGGGCAAGAAAGCTCATCTCAGGAGCCCCCGTCTGCGGAGGAAGTTCAGGATCAGCTGATCGAACGGGGTGTCGGTCGAGGCGACGGTGTAGACCATGCCGTGGGCGTTGCACCAGTCGCGCGCGGAGGTGCACAGGGCGTCGAGCATCTCGCGGTAGCGCCGGAGCAGCGGTCTGTTGATCGTCACCTCTGTGCGGTCACCCGTCTCGCAGTCGACGAGCTCGAGGTGGCCCAGGAGCTTTGGCTCGAGCTCGTCTCGGCTCAGCAGGTGGAGGACGTAGACCTCGTGGTTGCGGTGGAGCAGCCACTTCAGGGCGTCCTCGAAGCCGTGCGGGTCCATCAGGTCGCTGAGCAGGACGACGATGCCGCGCGATCTCTGCTGGAGGACGAACTGGCGGCAGGCGGAGGCGAGGTCGGTGTCGCCCTCGCCCCCGAGGTCGCCGAGGAACTGCAGCAGCGCCCAGGTGCGCGCGCGGCCGCGCGTCGGGGCGAATGTGGCGAGCTGTCGCCCGCGCATGGCGTAGACCCCTGCCTTGTCGTTGTTGATCAGCGCGATGTATCCCAGCGCGGCGGCGACGCGGCGGGCATAGAGCAGCTTCTCGGGCTGGCCCATCGTCATCGACTTCGAGACGTCGACGAGCACGTGGAGTGTCATCTCCTGCTCCTCGAGAAAGAGCTTGAGGAAGAGGCGCTCGAGCCGCGCGTAGATGTTCCAGTCCAGATGCCGGATGTCGTCGCCGGGAATGTACTCGCGGTGGTCGGCGAACTCGATCGACGTGCCGCGGCGCTTCGAGCGCCGCTCGCCGCGCAGCCGCCCCGCCAGCACCTTGCGGGCGGTCAGCTGGAGCTGCTCGATGCGGCGCAGGAAGTCGCTGTCGAGCAGGGTGCGCGGGCCGTCGGTCACGGGCGCCATGGGTTACCCCTCAGGAGGTGGTCGACCACCGCCTCGATGTCCTCGACGGCGGGCCGCTGGGGTGTGGCCCACCGGTGGCGGGCGAAGATGCGCCCGCGGTCGTCGACCAGTGCGGCGCTGGGTGTCACGTCGGTCGGGAAGAGCGTCGCGGACCGCTCGTGCTCGTGGAAGAGCGGCAGCCGGATCTCGTGGAATCCCATGTGCCGCACGGCCTCATCAGGGGGTGTGTCGGCCGTGGAGACTGCGATGACCTGAAAGCCCCGCTGCTCATGGAAAGGGACAAGCGCGGCCAGGTGGGGCAGCACGTCGCGACTGACGGGGCACTCGGGGGAGAAGCGGACGAAGAGGATCAGCTCGGAGTTCATCGCCGCGTTCGCCTCCTCCCACGTCATCCCCTCGCTGATGATGAAGTCGAGCTCCCCGCTGTCGAGGGGAAGCGGCGGGCGGAGGTACTCGATGCCCTCGCCGCGGGGGTACTCGCCGGGGTCGAAGGACCGGTAGAACGAGCAGGAGGTCAGCGCGAGCGCGAGCAGGGCGAGTGCAAGGGCGGGTCTCATGACACGGGCTCCCCGGCCGGCTGCCTCGGCAGCTCGGCGATGAGGCTGTTGAGGATCTCGTCGGGCGAGATCCCCTCGGCCTCCGCCTCGAAGTTGAGGATGATGCGGTGGCGCAGGACGTCCTTGGCGATCTCGGAGATGTCGCCGAAGCCGACGTTGTAGCGGTCGTTGATCAGCGCGCGGATCTTCCCCCCGAGGCAGAGCGCCTGGGCGCCGCGCGGCGAGGAGCCGTAGCGCACGAAGCGCCGGATCATCTCCGGGGCGGTCTCGCCCTCGGGGTGGGTGGCCAGCACCATGCGCACGGCGTAGTCGCGCACGTGCTCGGCGAGCGCCACCTGGCGGATGAGCCGGCGCCACTCGTTGACGCGCGCCCTGTCCATGACGAGCCGGGCCTCGGGCACGTCGACGTCGGTGGTCCGCTCGAGGATGGTGGCCAGCTCGCCGCGGCTGGGGAACTCGACGAGCAGCTTGAAGAAGAAGCGGTCGAGCTGCGCCTCGGGCAGCGGGTACGTCCCCTCCATCTCGAGGGGATTCTGCGTCGCCATGACGAAGAACGGCTCATCGAGGCGGTGGAGCACACCGCCGCTGGTCACCTGGTGCTCCTGCATCGCCTCGAGCAGCGCCGACTGCGTCTTGGGCGTCGCGCGGTTGATCTCGTCGGCCAGCAGGATGTTGGCGAAGACGGGCCCGCGCTCGAACTCGAAGACGCGCCGCCCCGTCTCGTGGTCCTCGCGGATCATCTGCGTGCCGATGATGTCGGCGGGCATCAGGTCAGGCGTGAACTGGATGCGGTTGAAGTCGAGCTCGAGCGCCTCGGCCAGCGTGCGGACGAGCAGCGTCTTGCCGAGGCCGGGCACGCCCTCGAGCAGCACGTGGCCGTCGGCGAAGAGGCCGATCAGCACCCCCTCGACGATGCGGTCCATGCCCACGATGACGCGGCCGATCTCCTCGCGCAGCCGCTGGAAGTCGGTGCGGAACTCGGTGACTCGGCCCTGGATCTCACTGGTCATGACCTCACTCCTGTCTGGGTGAATTGGGGATTCGAAAGATGGCGATGCGGGCGAAGGAGCCACAGGCCCAGGGGGAGAAAGACCCCCGCGAGCCCGGCCGAGAGGGCCAGCTCCCACAGCCTCGGAGTGGCGTCCGCCGGCGCCTCGATGAGGAAGCGCAGCAGCAACGTGGTGGTGTTGAAGAGAAGATGAACCACGATGCACGGCCACAGCGAGCCGCTGGCGAGCGCGAGCCAGGTGAAGATCACACCGATCACCGCGGCGGGCACCACCTGAAGCGGGTCGGCGTGGAAGAGCCCGAAGAGCACGCCGACGATGACGCACAGGCGCAGGGGGCTCACCCAGGGCTGAAGCCCGCGCGTCATCACCCCGCGGAAGAGCAGCTCCTCGCACACCGCGGGAGTCACGGCGATGGTGAGCAGCAGCCAGGGGAGCTCGGCGGCCGTCGGGGCGGTCAGCGCCTCGGCCCAGTGATCCATGCGCTCCTGGTACCACGCGAACGGACCCAGCAGGGCTCCCTGCGCGGCCATCATCAGCCCCGCGGCACCGACAACGCCCAGCCCGAGACAGAGCGTTGCGCCCCAGTCGCGCAGCCTCGGCGCGTTCAGTCGCAGGGTTGCGGCCAGGGGCAGCTGCCGCCCGAGGAGGAAGCCGATGATGGGCGCCGCGATGAAGATCCACTGGGAGAGCGGCACCGCGCTCGCCAGGCCCACGCCGACCAGCAGGGGGCGGCCGACGAGGTGGTGAAGGAGGAAGACCACGATGAGCAGCGCCATCGCCTCGTCGGGGCGCAGCATCCGGGAGGGGCGATCACCCGGGGGCGGGATGACGGCGTGGCGGCTCATTTCATTTTCTTGCGGGCGCGCTTTTTCGCCTCGAGCAGCTTGCCCGTGTAGCCCTCGGGCTTGGCCGCGGGGGCCTGGGGCTTCGCCTCGTCGCCCCCCGTGGCGCGGCGCGGCGTCTTCGGCCGGATGGGAGCCTTCTCGACCTCACTGATGATGTCTCGCTGGGCCCTGACGCGTCCGAGCGCCTCCTGAAGGCGCTCCCGGTCCTCGGCGGTGGCGCCGGCCTCACGCTCCTCGGCGACCCGCTCCTTGACGTCGAGCAGGGCGGCGGTGCGCTCGTCGCGCTCGACGGGGCGGCGGCGCGGGATCAGCACAGCCACTGTCCAGGCCCATGCGGTGGCCACGCCCGCGCGGACATCGCCCCAGTCGATCATGACGCGGCGGAAGAAGATGTCGATGGGGAGCACCATGGCGGCCAGCGCGAGCGAAAGCGGCCACATCGGCCTGCTGCTGCGGCTCGCGGGGAGGTTGTGGTCGAAGACCTCACGCGGCGTGACGTTCATCCGCCCCTCGGTCATGTCGGCCAGCTCGGTCAGCAGCGCCACGTTGGTGTCGCTCGTCTGGAACTCCGGGGAGTAGGAGAGCGAGAGCCCCGTCGTCAGCAGCTGGGTCTGGCCCTCGGTGCTCTCCGTGGCGATCGAGACCATGTACGATCCGATGTCGTCGACCTCGAAGCGCCCCTCGTAGCGCCCCGGGGCGGTCTGGCGGAAGGTGATCTCGCGGACGTCGTCTGGGTCGTAGCTGGGGGGGATCAGCCGTCCCTGGAACTGCGCGAAGTTGATGAACTGGTCGTCGTCGCTCACGGCGTCGATGGTGATCAGCCCCTCGGCGCCGGTCAGCTGGGTGGTCACGCGGAAGTTGCGGTCGGCTGAGTTGCGCAGCGACCACCGGACCAGCTGCGCCCAGAACCGCGCGTACTCGCCCCAGGTGAGCCATCGGCTCGCCCAGCGCGGCTTCGCGTCGCTGGTGAAGGCGACGGTGTGCCCGAGGCCGTAGCGCCAGTGGGCGAGCACCGGGTCATCGCTCTCGGGGACGACGATGGGGACGTCGGCGCCGGGCTCGGGCTCGGTGACGACGTGGCCGTCGAGGGGCCTGAGCGTCTCGCCGATGGCGAAGCCGGGCATCGCCTCGCTGCGCCGGACGATGGTCGGGGCGAACAGGTTCTCGTCGATCATCGAGCGGCGGACGACGGTCGCCTCGCGGACGAAGATGCGGGGCAGCTCATGCGGCGAGGTGGGGTAGTAGAACCGCCCGCCGAAGTCGCGGGCGATCTGCTGGAGCAGCGCGGCGTTCTGTGGGTGATGGGGGTTCATCACGACGGTCGAGATCGAGATCCCCGCGTCGTAGATCTGGCGGGCGAGATTCTGGTTGGGGGGCTGGGGATCGCCGTCGCTGATGATGACGATGTGCTTGGAGGCGGCCTCGATGGATGTCAGGCCATCGTAGGCCATCTGCAGCGTCTGGTCGAAATCGGGCATGTCGCCCGGGCTGACCGCGTCGATCAGTCGGCGCCACTCGCTCTTGTCGCCGACCAGCCGCAGCTCGTCGAGCCAGTTGTAGCCGTACTGCGAGTACTGCCCCGTGTCCGCGCCGATGGGCGGGCCGAAGTAGAGCACCCCGAAGTAGTCGCGCGTCGAGAGGACGTCGAGCGCCGCCTTCGCGATCTCGCGCGCCCACGCGTTGCCGCTGGGGAACTCGCAGGTGTGCAGGATGACGGTCAGCGCCCCGTTGGGCAGGACGCGCCGGTGGCTCACGTCCATGCGCACGGGCAGGAGGCGCTCGATCGGGGTGTCCTGGTAGCCCCCGGGACCGAAGCTGTGGGGGCCTCCGATCATGATGAAACCCAGGCCGAGGTCCTGGACGCCGCGCTCGATCATCTCCATCTGGCTGCGGCTGAAGTTGGAGGCGCCGACGTCGGAGAAGATCACCGAGTCGTACGTCTGCAGCTCGGCCAGGCTCAGGGGGAAGCTCTCGGGGGCGCAGGCGTCGACCTCGATCTCCTCGGCGCGCAGCGCCATGATCAGATCGCGGCCCAGCGTGTTGGCCTCGCTGTCGACCAGCAGGACGCGTGGCTCGCCGCGGGCGCTGGTGAAGGCCTGACCGGTGTTGTTGTTCGGGTTGGCGTCGCCCGGCATCTCGATGCGGGCGCTGTACGTGTGGAAGCCCGGCTGATCGATGCGGCGCGGGATGAAAAAGACGTTGCGGATGTCGCCGCGCAGGGTGACGCGGTCCTCCCGGATCGGGCGGCCATCCTCGAGGAGCCACAGCGTCGCCTCGGTGTCGCGATCGGAGTCGACGAAGACGCGGACGTCGAACGGCGCCTCGAGGTGGACGCTGTTGGGCACGTCGACGCGGCTGATCCGCACGTCGCCCTCGCCGACGAGGCGAAGGGGGAAGACGTCGATCGGAACGCCACCGCCGACCGCCAGTCGCGCGGCCTCGATCGCCTCGCCGAAGTTCTGGTTGCCGTCGCTCAGCAGCACGATGCGCCGGCCCGTCGTCTCCGGCTGCACGGCCAGGGCCAGGCGGAGGGCGCCCGCGATGTTGGTCCGCGCGCCCGCGATGGCCGACTCCACGTCGGCGACGGCCTTCGGCAGCTCAGGGAGAGCCTGGGGTGAGACCTCGATCGAGGGGTCGCGGCCAAAGATCATCAGCCCCGCCTGATCGTCGGTGCCCATGGCGTCGAGCGCCTCGCGGATGAACTGCAGGGCGAGGTCGCGCTGCTCCTCGGGCACGGAGTCGGACCAGTCGAGCGCGAAGAGGACAGAGAGATTCTCGTGCGTGCGTGTCAGGCGGATCTCGGCGAGCGCGAGGACGATGAGGGTGAAGAGAAGGCAGCGCATCGCGGTCACGGTGCGGCGCCGCGCCCTCCCCAGGGCCTCGAGCCGGCGCGTGCGCAGCAGCGTCCAACCCAGGAGCGGGATCAGCAGGAGCAGGGCGAGGGGTTGGCCAAAGGAGATCAAGGCGCGCCTGGGTCACTCGTTGGGTTCGGTCACGGTCTCGAGGATCATGCGCACCTCCCGGTGCGAGAGCGAGCGGGCCATGGCCAGCACGTGGCAGTCGATGAGGGTCTCGCCGATCCCGACGCGGATCAGGCCCGTCCGCGCGTCGTGCCAGCGGGTGAGCAGATCGATGCGGTCGAAGATCCCCTCCCACAGCTCCTCGGGGGGTGTGGGCACCTCTCCCATCGCCTCGCCCCCGCGGATGAGGGTGATGTCGAAGGCGTCGCCGCGCCAGTGGAGGTGGATCTCGTCGACACCCTCCTGCAGCGCGCTGAGCAGCGTGTGGCCGAAGATCTGCGCGATCAGCGGGTTCTCGCCCGGGCGCTCTGGCGCGTCGTCGGTCACTGTGCCATCACCTGCAGGCGGTGGTTCTCGGTGTCGGCCACCACGAGGGCTCCGTCGGGCCGCACCGTCACGCCCCAGGGCGAGAAGAGCTCCCCGGGCTCGCGCCCCTGCCCTCCCCAGGAGCGCTCGAAGGTGCCGTCGGCGGCGAGCCGCTGCACGCGCATGTTCTCCCACTCACAGACGTAGATCTCGCCCGCGGGCCCGAGCGCCACGTCGTAGGGGTAGCGGAACTCCCCCTCGCCCGTGCCCTCGTGCCCGATCGACTCCAGGATCTCGCCCTCGGGCGACATGCGCACGAGGCGGTGGTGGCACGAGTCGGCCAGGAGCAGATCGCCGCGGCTCTCCTCCCAGACGATCGCCATCGGCCGCATGAGAAGGTCGTCGCCCGTCTCGGGGTCGCGCGGATTCCACTCGTCGATGAACTCCCCCTCCTCGGTGAAACGGAGCACGCGCACACGGTTGCCGTACTCGGTGACGTAGACGTGGCCGCGGCCGTCGAGCGCGACGTCGGTGGGGAAGATCATCTGGCCCGGGCCGATCTCGCCCGAGGGCGGGGCGGACTCGCCGAACTGCAGGATCATCTCGCCGTCGGGTGTGTAGACCAGGATGCGCGAGTAGTGCGTGTCGGCGACCCAGAGATTGCCCTTGTCGTCGAGCGTCATCCCCGTCGGTGTGCCGTTGTCCCACGCGGGCAGCCGCCAGCGCGTCTCGGGGGAGCCGTCGGGCGCGAGCCGCTGCACCCAGCCGGAGCGGTCGATGACGAACAGTCTTCCGTCGGTGTCGCAGATCACGGCGCGCGGCCGCATGAACTGGCCGGGTGCGAGGCCGCGTCCGCCGATGATCTGAATGCCAGGGACCTGCGACGCGGTCTGATTGTCTCGGGAGCTCTGGCAGTGAAGGGTGAACAGAGCGAGTGTCAGCGCACCGCCCAGCGACAGGATCTGCCTGATCCCACCACGGGTCACGGCGCCTCGCTCTCCCCCCCGCTCTCATCGGTCGGGCGGACCTGCACCGGGTGGATCGCCTCGAAGTACTCGCGCGCGATCGTGCGGTAGCCCGCGGGGATCACCTCGGTCTCCAGCGTGTGCTCGGCCGTCTGCTCGTAGCTGAGGAAGGCGTCGCTGATCTCGATGTTCGATTCGCCGGGGACCTGGACGCCGTCGCGGTGCTCGAACTGGGCGATGATCACGCCCGGCGTGTGGGCGCCCTGCAGCTGCTCGTCCTCGAAGGAGGTCTCGCCCGGATCATCCTCGGGGGGGCGTCCGCCCATGCCCTGGCCCGGTCCCCCCGTGCCGCTGCCCCGGCGGCCCTCGGTGGGGCCTGCCCCCCAGCGGCCGGTGGCCATCGAGAGACGCCAGCGATTGCCCTGCCCTGCGCCGGCGCCTCGGCCTTCGCCCTCGCCCTCACCTCGTCCCGCGCCGGGGCGTGCACCCCGCCCGACGCCGCGCTGCTCCTGCTGCCCCTCTCCGGGGCGGCAGGCCATGCACGCGCGGGCGGCATTGAGGTCGGCCTCGAGGGCCTCGGCGATGGAGAGCTGCTGCTGCGCGTCGGCCATGTCGGCGGCGGCCTGGGCCATGGCGCTCTGCGCCTGCTGCATGGCCTGGGCCATCTGGGCCTGCACCGCCTGGTTGTCCCCGGCGCCCTCGCTCTGCTGCATGGCGGCGGCCGCCGCCTGCATCGCCTGCGCCGCCTGGGCGACGGACTGACCTGTCTGCGACTGGTCTCCCCCCATCTGCTCGGTCATCGCCTCCAGCTCCTGGGCCAGCTGCTCGAGATCCTCGGCCTCGAGCTCGCCGCTCTCCATCTGCTCGGCGAGCTCCTCCATCAGGTCCTCGACCGCCTGCTGCACCGCCTCGGTGTCGCCCTCCTCCATCGCCTCCTGGATCGCCTCGGTCATCGTGGCGCTGGGGTCAGCGGCGAAGTTGCGGCTCTCGGCGAATTGCCTCTCCATCTCGGCGCGGCGCTCGGCCATGCGATCGGTCAGGTCGCTCAGCTCGGCCAGCTGCTCGATGCGCGAGGCGTCGGGCTCCTGGAGCCGCTCGGCGATCTCCGTCAGCTCGCGCCGCATCTGGTCCCACTCCTCGGCGTCGTCGAGGTCGGTCGTCGCCTCCTCGATCAGCGCCGCGAGGTCCTCGAGTTCCTCGGCGCGGTCCTGGTTGTCCTCCTGGACGATCTCCATCTGGCGGCGCTCCTCGGGGGTCAGCACCGAGTCATCATCGCGCGCCAAGAGGTTGTGCTGGTCCATCACCAGCGCCGCGATCGCCAGCGCGATCAGCGGCAGGGGGGTCCAGCGCGCCAGGGCGGGCATCGCGAAGGGGAAGTCCCGACGTGGGCGGATGCGCTCGGCGGCGACGGTGGCGTCGGCCTCGAGCAGCTCCTCCATGGGCTTGCGCTCGCCGCGCAGGAGCACCGCCGAGCTCAGCCTCTCGCGCAGACTCAGCTGCTGGTCGGCCTCGAGCGCGGTGCGGAAGAGGCTCTGGCGCCCCAGAAGCATCCCGATCAATCCCGCCGGGATCGCCAGGGCGATCAGCGCACCCACCGTGATCCAGGCGCCGTATTGCCAGAGAGCCTCGTCCTCACCGAACATCACCAGACGCGAGGCGATGAAGACGAGCGCGGCCAGGGCCGCACACCAGAACAGGCTGAGAAGGGTCACGCGTGCGAACCTCAGCCACATCAGGCGTCGGCGCACGGCGCGCAGTTTGCGATGCAGAGGGCTCATGGTCGGTGGGTCCTCTCGGGTGGAGGTCTGAGGTGGCCGCCGTGGGGTGGGGCGACCCTCACTCTTTTGGACCCTGCGAAACCCCCTTTGGTTGAGTGCAAGTGTCCTTTTCCGAGGGGCGCGTGTCCAGCCTCAAACATGGGACGCATCGCGCCCCCCAGCGGTTGACAGGATTCAGCTCAGGGATCGGTGCCAGATGTTCATGCTCTCGATCCGGCCGCAGATGTCCGTGTTGTTCGTCAGCGTCCCCGAGTGCTCGTAGCCGAGCTTGGCGAAGGTGATGTTCATCCCCGCCGAAAGCGCCCGGGCGATGGTGCATGCCGTGCGCATGGGCCCCTCGCGCATCGCCGCCTCCATCACCTGGAGCAGCGCCACGGCGAAGCCGCGGCCCCGATGCGAGGGCAGCGTGGCGAAGTCGGTCATCTCGACGCTGAGCGCCTCGTGATCCATCTCGGCCGAGGCCAGCGCGACAAGGCGACCCTCCTCACGCACTCCAAAATAGCGGACATGGGTTCGCATCGTCTCGCGCAGATACTCGGGGTCGTGGATGGGGAAGGGGTAGGTCTCGAACACCTCTCGGTAGACCTCCGCCATCGCCTCGGCGTCGCCGGGTGTCGTCTCGAAGATCTCAGCCCTCTCCAGGGGGGGCGCACTCAGTCCCTGGCCTGCCTTCTCCTTCGCGAGTGCCAGGTTGCGGGCGATCTCCTCAGCGTGGCGCTCCTGAGCGCGCTCCGGCGAGAGAAACCGGCCCAGGAAGACGGCGTCGGTCTCGCCCCGATAGTATCGCGGGATGTTGGCCTCAGGGAGATACTCCCGCGCGATGAAGTCGCCCTCCATCGGCGCGGGCACCTTGGCGAAGATCTTGGTGTAGCCGCGCTCCTTGGCGAGGGCGTCGAGCCGATCGATCAGACCCGGGAGATCGTCGGCGTTCGCCTTCATCAGGTAGATCCTCTGATTGCACGGCCCATGCTGGATGACCGAGTGACCGATGGTCTCGATGGTGTCGAACTCAGGCACGGGCGGTCTCCTCGGGCGCGGGGGAGGTGAGTGTGGGAGGGTCCATGGGGTTGCCGAAGATGACATGGTCGATCCTGCTCACGGGCCGCTTCTCTCCTCCCCCTCGAAGGGCCGCTCCATGCCCTCGGGCGTCAGCGAGGTGGTCTCGTCATAGTCGGCGAGGAGCTTCTCGATGCCGATCGCGCGGTACTCCTCCGCCCCCTCCAGCCTCAGCTGCAGGTTGCACTCCTCGCAGTTGCGGTCGCAGAACACCGGCTCATACGAGTCGGGCTCGCGGTAGGTCGTGATCACCCCCTGGTAGTTGCGGAGCACCACCCGGTGGGTGGACCACGAGATCAGGTAGTTGGGCATGATGGGGATCTTGCCGCCGCCGCCGGGGGCATCGATCACGTAGCGCGGCACAGCGAACCCGCTGGTGTGGCCCAGGAGGCTCTCGATGATCTCGATGCCCTTGCCCACCGGCGTGCGGAAATGGGCCAGCCCCTCGGTCAGATCGCACTGATACAGGTAGTAGGGCCGCACGCGGCTCTTCACCAGCTCGTGGACCAGCTTGCGAATGATCCGCGGGCAGTCGTTGACCCCGGCCAGCAGCACCGTCTGATTGCCCAGCGGCAGGCCCGCGTCGGCCATGCGGCGCAGCGCCTGGCGTGAGGAGGAGGTGATCTCCCGCGGGTGGTTGAACTGGGTGTTGACCCACAGGGGATTGTGGCGCCGCAGCATCGCCACAAGGTCATCGGTGATCCGCTGGGGCAGGACGACGGGCATGCGTGTGCCGATGCGGATGACCTCGACGTGCTCGATGGCCCGCAGCTCCGTCAAGAGCCAGTCCAGCAGATCGTCGGAGAGCATCAGGGGATCGCCGCCGGACAGCAGCACATCGCGCACCTGGGGTGTCTCGCGGATGTAGTCGATGCCCAGCTTCAGAGTCTCGCGATCCGGGATGTGATCGACGTCGCCCACGCGCCGCTTGCGGGTGCAGTGGCGGCAATACATCGCGCACACGTTGCTGACGAGAAAGAGGACGCGGTCGGGATAGCGGTGCGTGATCCCCGGCACGGGGCAGTCGCGGTCCTCGGCCAGGGGATCGCGCAGGTCGCAGCGGTGGAGCATCAGCTCGGAGGGAGAGGGGATCGCCTGCTGAAAGATCGGGTCGTTCTTCAGATCGTCGGTGCTGATCAGCGAGAGGTAATACGGGGTGACAGAGATGGGGAATTTCTCGATCACTTCCTCGAGTCGCCCCCGATCCTCATCGCTGAGGGTGACGCCGAGCAGTCTCTCGAAGGTCGCGATGTCGCGGATGCAGTGGCGCACCTGCCAGCGCCAGTCGCGCCATTTGCCGAGACCCTCCCCCGCGCCGATCAGCTTCGCCACTTCGCGCTGACGGCCAGACATGGTGGGCATAGTCGGTGACTCCCATCTCGTGTCGCGCCAGTGATCAATGACAGATTGAGCCCAGGCGGCTCTCCGACAGCGGCATCAGAGAGGACGGCGCGACCGCGATCAGACTTTTTTGGATTCAGCGACCAGCCTGACGGCTGGGGATTCGATGGTCAAGGGGAGTCTGGGTGATCGGTGAGGAAAAAGTCATGGGTCGCATGGGTTATAGGTCCTATAGGACCCATACGACCTATCGATGGTGCCGGAATTCCCATTCCGGCACCATGTCCTCACTCCCCCAGCGGCAGCATCTCGTCGATGCGGACGAAGGTGTATCCCCGCGCTCTGAGCTCCTCGATGAGCGGCTCGAGCAGCAGGTGCATCTTGTCCTCCCGCAGCGACCCGAGGTGCATGAGCATCAGGGCGCCATTGAGACCATGGGGATCGGTCTCCTCGAACGTCAGGATGTCCTCCATGATCTGCTGCGAGGGGCGGAAGGCCGCGTGCCCCTCGGGCGCCCAGTCGCGGTGCGACCCGATGCCCGGCGTGAAATTGAAGAGCAGGATCCCCATGTCACGCGCCCAGACCACCTGGTCCTCGTTGAACCACTCGAAGGGCGGAATGAAGTGGATCGGGCCGTCGCCCTGCAGCGCGCCGAATCCCCGCAGCGTCTCGATGTTCGCCTCGAGGTCGTGCCTGAACTCCTCCTCGGTCACGAGCGATGTCTCACGGTCCTCCCACGGCGCGTAGAGCAGGTGGGCGTCCGAGTGCGGGCCGAGATAATGCCCCTCGTCGACCATGCGGCGGAGCTGGTGGTGGAAGGCGGGCATGGCGGTGTAGTCGCCGGTGACGAACATCGACGCCCTCACGCCCTGCCGTGCGAGCACGTCGAGGATGTGATCCGCGCCGTCGCCATAGGAGCCGCCGGTGAAGATCAGCGCGATCCTCTTCTCGCTCACGTCTCCCCGCACCACGCCGCCGTGGTCCAGCGTCCAGGCGGGATCGAGCTGCTCCGGGATCGTTGGTGGGGCGGTGATGCAGGCGATGAGAAGCAGAGGGGCGATTGCGATGATCAGGGCGCGGTGCGACATGGCAGAGCTCTCCTGTGATCAGACTGAGGGGATTGAACCACAGTGGGCGCGGAGTGCACGGAGTTTTTTCCTCTGTGCCCTCTGTGAACTCTGTGGCTTGAGTCAGAGTGATTTCCGACGGCGAATTCGCCATTCCTCGTTGAGATAGCGGAGAGAGCGGAGACTCATGGCGTGTTCTTCGAGTGACGAGAGAAGTTCCTCTCGCTTCACTGGGGACCGAAAGCACTGTCCAATGGCAGCTTCGAGCGCGGGCACGGCGTGCCGTGCCCCTACAGAGGAGGTCTCTTCGGAAGGGGCCCGGTCGAGCATCAGCGCCGCCTGGACGAGGAGGCGGCCGCGGCGGAAGCGCTGGCCGATGCCGGCGACCTTCGCGTCGCCGTGGAGAACGTCGCCCGCGTAGAGACGATCCGCGCACAGCGGGGCCGACTGCGTCGCGGAATCCCCAGAGTCGATCACGCGTGTCTCGAGACCGAGCCGCTCCCACACCGAGACGAGAAACCTCCCCAATGCGCAGGCGATGGGACCGGGCCGCTTCGCCTCGCCGAGATCGTGTGCGATCAGCGAGAAGGAGATTGTCCGGCCGTGGTGGTGAATCGCCCCGCCGCCGGTCAGGCGCCGCGTCCAGGGGAGATCGCCGAACTGAGAGGAGCGGATCTGCTGAGCGGGTTGCGCGAAGCCGAGGGTGACGCACTCCTCGTCGAAATCGTGAAGGCAGAGAGTCGGCGGATCCCCGGGGGCGATCGACTCCCACAGCGTCTCGTCGACCGCCATGTTCCAGGCGACGTCGCCGGAGGGGGTGTGGATCAAACGCCAGGGTCTCATGGGAGACCTTGCAGGGACTCGCCGTCCGTCACTCGGACTCGGGCGGCAGCCAGCACAGGCACGGCACCCGGGCCGCCGTCGCCTCGTCCACCCGGGTGACGGGCGCGCGCTGGGGGGCGGAGGTGATCGAGTCGGGGTCGGTCGTCGCCCGCTCGCACAGCGCACGGAGCGTGTCGGCGAAGGCGTCGAGCGTCTCGCGGCTCTCGCTCTCGGTCGGCTCGATCATCAGCGCCTCGTCGACGACCAGCGGGAAATAGATCGTCGGCGGATGGAAGCCCTCGTCGATCAGCGCCTTCGCGAGGTCGAGCGTCTTGACGCCGTGCGCCCTCAGCGGCTTGCCCGATGCCACGAACTCGTGCATGCACGGCTTGCCGTGCGGAATGGGGAGAAACTCCGCGACCTTCGCGCGGAGGTAGTTCGCGTTGAGGACAGCCATCTGCGCCACGCGCCGCAGCCCCTCGCCCCCGAGCGAGCGGATATAGGCCCACGCGCGGACGGCGACGGCGACGTTTCCGTGCCAGCCGTGGATCTTGCCGATCGAGTGGGGACGGTCGTGGTCGAAGACGATCTCGCCGCCGCGCTCGGCGATGACGGGCTTCGGCAGATACGGCTCCAGGTGGCCCTTGACGCACACCGGCCCCGCGCCGGGGCCGCCGCCGCCGTGGGGCGTCGAGAACGTCTTGTGCAGATTGATGTGCATCACGTCCGCGCCCCAGTCGCCGGGCCGCGTCACGCCGACGACGGCGTTGAAGTTCGCGCCGTCGAGATACACCTGACCGCCCGCGCCGTGAACGATCCGGCAGATCTCCTCAATGTTCTTCTCGAACAGCCCGAGGGTGTTCGGATTCGTGATCATCAGCGCCGCGGTGTCGGGGCCCACGAGCCCGCGCAGCGAGTCGAGGTCGACGAGCCCGTCGTCGCCCGACTTGACCGCCTTGACTCTGAAGCCGCATCGCGCGGCGCTGGCGGGGTTGGTGCCGTGCGCCGTGTCGGGGATGAGGACGGTGCGGCGCTCGGTCTCGCCGCGCTCGCAGAGCATCTTCTGAATCATCATCAGCGCGGTCAGCTCGCCGTGCGCGCCCGCGGCGGGCTGGAGCGTCACCGCGTCGAATCCCGCCAGCGCGGCGAGCCACTGGGAGAGATCGTGGAGCACGCGCAGCAGCGCGCAGTCCCGCGCGTCGTCCATCGCGGCGGGATGGAGCGCGGTGAACGCGGGCCAGGTCGCCATCGTCTCGTTGATCCACGGGTTGAGCTTCATCGTGCACGAGCCGAGCGGATAGAAGGTCGTGTCGATGCCCATGTTGCGCGCGGCGAGCGTGTTGAAGTGCCGCACCATGTCGAGCTGGCTCACCTCGGGCAGAGCCGGGGGCTCCGCGCGCCGCATGCTCTCGGGGATGGCGTCGAGCGCCCGCGAGGTGTCGAACTGAGGCGCGGGGGGAAGCCACGCGCGGCGTCCGGGCACCGAGCGCTCGAAGATGGAGGGGGCGGTGGACTTGATCTGGCTCACTGGACCGCCTCCTTCCAGGCTTTGACCTGTTCGGCGGTGGTCAGCTCACTCGCGGTGACGAGGAAATGGCTGGTCAAGTCAGGGTACCATCGCTCCAGCGGCAGGCCGAGGTGGGGCGATTGGCCCGTCACCACGAAGCTCTGCGCGCTCGGGGTGTCGAACGCGATCTCGACGCCCGGCATCTCATTCGCCGCGGCCCGGGCCGCCTGCGCGGCGGCGAGCGTGGCGAGCCCGATCTCGCGCAGCCCCTGGGGACCGAGGCAGATCAGATGGATCGCGGCCCGCAGGGCATGGAGGCCCTGATTCGTGCAGATGTTGGAGGTCGCCTTCTCGCGCCGGATGTGTTGCTCGCGCGTCTGGAGCGTCAGCGTGTGGGCACGCCTCCCCTCGGAGTCCTTTGTGGTCCCCACCAGCCGGCCGGGCACCTTGCGGATGAAGTCCTTTCGGCAGGCGAAGAGACCCAGCGTGTCGCCGCCCGCGAACGGCGTCAGCCCCAGCGAGCAGCCGTCGGCCACGACGACGTCGGCGCCCATCGCACCGGGGGACTCGATGATGCCGAGCACCGACGGCTCGGTCATCGCCACGAGGAGTGCGCCGCCCCCGTGCGCGAGCTCGGCGACCGGCCGCAGATCCTCGAGCCCACCGAAGAAGTTGGGGTGCGCCATCACCAGCGCGCAGGTGCGCTCATCGATCGCATCGCGGACGCGATCGATGTCCGAGGTGCCTCCGCGCTGAGGGATTGTCACCATCTCCCACCCCGCCGCATCGAAGTAGCTCTGCATCACCGCGCGGGCGTGGGGAGCGACGGTCTCGCTGACCACCGCTCGCTCGCGTCGGTTTTTCCCGCGGCTCGTGATCTCGCCCGCCATGAAGGCGGCCTCGGCCAGCCCGGTGGCGCCGTCGTAGAGCGAGGCGTTGGCGATCTCGCAGCCGAGCAGCGCCGCGATCATGGTCTGAAACTCATGGAACGCCTGGAGGATCCCCTGACTCGCCTCCGCCTGATACGGCGTGTACGCGGTCAGGAACGGCGGCAGTGTGGCGAGCCGATGCACGAGCGCGCTCGACGCGTGCGGCTCCCATCCGCCCCCGAGGGGAAACGCGGCGCGCGCACGTGGGTCGGAGGGATGCTCGTCGGTGAGGCGTTGGAGCTCGGTGACGAGATCCGTCTCGCTCAGTGCGGGGGGAAGAGCGGGCGCCTCCCTCAGGAGAAGATGTTCGGGGACGTCGCGGTAGAGCTCATCGATGGATGCGCATCCAATGGCGGTGAGCATCGACTCGACCTGCTCGGGTGTCTGTGGAAGGAAAGGGTGTGTGTTCAATTCTCGCTCCAGGTCACAGATCGCCTGGGCTTTTCGCACAGCGCTGAGGCCGGTGCAAGGGCTGTGATAAGCGGACTGCAAAAGCCTCATTTGGCGGGGGAAGCTGTGGGCTGAAGCGGGAAAAGCCTCTTGAAAAGCGGCTCAAAGGGCAGAAATCGTCCATTTCCAGCGAAAACGTGCGTTTTTCGCTTGCATTCACCTGGGGGCTCAGCTCAGGTCGGATGAAGGAAAGGCGCTCCCAGAGCGGCTGAAACGCCCCTCGCGACATCCGAGCGCCCACCAGACACGGAGGACTTTCCGACCATGGCAGCTGCCAAACCAATGACCAAAGCCCAGCTGACGGCGAAGATCGCCGACGCTGCGGAGATCACGAAGAAGCAGGCAGGGGTGATTCTCGAGACCCTCGCTGCGACCGCCTACAAAGAGGCCAAGAAGGGCTTCACCATTCCCGGCATCGGCAAGCTGGTGCTGGTCAAGCGCAAAGCCCGCATGGGCCGCAACCCCCAGACGGGCGAGCCGATCAAGATCCCGGCCAAGACCGTCCTGAAGTTCCGCATCGCGAAGGCGGCCAAGGACGCCATCGGCAAGTGACGACTGCCGCGACCTGAGGGTCGATCTCGGGGCCGGATCCCCTCAGGGGGTCCGGCCCCTCTTCGTCATTGATGGGGGGATCCGATCACTGATTGACTGGGGGTGGGGTCAGATCAACCGATCGGCCTCTGCCCGGGTCCCTCACCCATGCCCTCCACGCGATCTCACCTCGCCGAGCTCATCTGGCATCTCGCGCCGCTGGTCGTGATCGTGCCCACGGCGATCCTCGCGGTGTGGGGAAGCGCACTGCTCGGCCCCTCCTTCGATGAGCCGGCCGACATCACCGCGGGCTACGTGTTCTGGAGATCGGGCGAGGAGCTCGAGGCCCCCGGTCGCCCGCTGCTCGGACTGATGCTCGAGTCGCTCGGCCTCTGGGTCACCTGGGGGGAGAACGTCGACGACTGGCCCGGTCTGCCCGAGCGCGATCTCGATCGCCTCACGGCCCACGTGCTCTCAGGCATCGTGCCCGTGCATCGGATGCTGTGGTGGGCGCGCGTGCCGGGGATGCTGGCGATGGCTCTCACGGCGCTGCTCGTCCACCGCGGGGCGCTCGCCCTGTGGGGGCATCGCAGCACCGCGCTGCTGGCGACCACGCTCTTCTGTCTTCTCCCGAGCACACTGGCGCATGCCACGCGCGCCGACGGCGCGATGCTCTCGGCGATGTGGGTGTGTGCGGCGACGGTGGCCGGCTGGCGCTGGCTGTGCCGGGAGAGCTCGGGGTGGCCGGCGCTCGTCTATCTGATCGGGGGTCTGTTGACCGACTGGGCCCTCTGGCTCCTCATCCCCTTCGCCCTCGGCGTCGTCGCGGTGCGCGCCGCCGACACCCTGGCGGGGCGCCTCGAGCCTGCGCAGGATCCCACCCCCGATCCGCGCGCGAGCCGCGGTGACGGATGGGGAGGGGGTCTCGCCCGCGTGCTCCACGAGAGCCGGGTCTCGATGGCTCGTCTGCTGGTGGGCGCACTCGTCTTCTGGCTGGTGATCGTGGAGCTGACGGGCAACTGGCGGGTCTGGTGGGACCTGTGGCAGAGCGCGGTGGTTCACTGGACGCGCTGGCGCTCGGAGGCGCTGCCGCTCTTTTTCGCCGGGCAGTTCTATGCCCATGTGCCCCTCGCCTATCACCCCGCCCTGATTCTCCTGAAGACGCCGCTGTGGCTGTTTCTTCTCTGGGCTCTGGCGATCGGGTGGTCGGGGGCGCTGCGCCCCCCCGCAAGGTGGCATGCGCTCCTCTATCTCCACGCGGGCGTGCTCTGGATGATCGCCGTCGGTTCACCGCTGCTGCCCGCGCGGGGGTATGCCGTCTGGGTGCCTCTGACACCGATTCTCTGCATGGTGGCCGCCGGGGCGCTGCCCACCGGGCCCGAGGCGCTGCGGCTCTCACGCCGTGCCCTCACCGTCCGCTGGTTGGCGATCGCGCTCGCCCTCGGGGTGGGCACATGGACGATTTTGGAGAGTGCCCCCCACTGGCACGCGCAGTGGAACACGGTGGCATGGCTCGACGGCGGCGGAAGGGTCTGGTTCGCCGCGCCCGAGAACGACGCGGGTCCGGCGATGCCCGCCGTCGCGGAGCATCTGCAGCTCAGCGGCGAAGGCGACGAGCTGATCTTCGTGGCGCACTGTGGACGCTGGTCGCCGACGAATCTGGGGCTGAAGTGCCTCTTTCTCCCGAGCCATGGGCTCTTGCTCGAACAGATGCACCGCTTCAAGATCACGGAGCCCCCGCCGGGGATCTACGTGATCGCCGCCTCGCTTCTCATGGGACAGGACTGCCTCTACCCGGGGACCTATCGCTGGTTCCGCGAGCGCCCCGCCGACCTCTGGATCGGCGGCACGGTGGGGCTGTGGACGGTGGAGGAGCCGGCGAGCGGGGAGACCGATGGTGCGGTCGGGTCGGAGGTCTCCGACTGAGCGGATGAGACGACGCGCCCATCTCGCCCTGCGCCTCTTACTGCTCGCGCTCGTCGCCGTTCCGGTGCTCACGCTCGTGCCGCGCCACCCGGTGAATGAGGGCAAGGTGTGGACGGGGATGATGCTCGCCCTGTTCGCCCTCGTCGTGGGCGGTGCGCTGATCTCCCTGTCGCCCGCCGCATGGGGTCGAATGCACCGCACGCTGCTGCCTGTGCTCGTGATCAACGCGGTGCTGTCGCTGTCGCCGCTGATTGCCTCGGATCCTCTTCTCGCGCTGGGCCGCTGGGGTGAGCTGGCCCTGTGGTCAGCCCTCATCCCCCTCGCCGCCGCGGTGAGCGGTCGCCGCTGGCTGCCCCGCCTGGGTGGCGCGGTGGCGCTCGCGGCGGGCCTGGCGTCGCTTCCTCTTCTGATCTCGCACCTGGATTGGTTCGGTCTCGCGCGTCTCGAGGCCGGGACGTTCGGCAATCGCAATCAGCTCGGGCAGTTCCTGGCGATGGCGCTCTGGTTCGCTGTGGTGCCGCTCATGCGGAGGCGGGGAGTTGCCTGGCGGGCAGGGTGGATCGCCCTCTGCGCGGTGATCCTCTGCGCACTGCTTCTCACCCGCTCGAAGGGCGCGTGGATGGGCGCGGTGGTGGCCCCACTGATCCTGGGGGGGGCGATGGGATTGGGTCTTCTGCCGCGTTGGCGAGGGGAACTCTCTCGCCGGCTTTTGGCGCCGGCGCTTCTGCTCATGGGGGCGCTCGTCGTGCTCGCGGCTCTCAACGCCGACTCCCTGAGACGGGAGTGGGCGACGATCTCCTCCGATTCCCAGGGCATCGCCGTGCGCCGCATGCTCTGGAGCGGAACGGTGGAGATGATCGGCGACAGTCCTCTGCTCGGTGTGGGGATCGGCCAGTGGCCCCTGACGTTTCCCCCTCACATGGATCAGGAGCACTTCGCCTTCGAGGGCACCCGCCCGCGCGAGGCGCACAGCGACTGGCTGCAGATGATCGCGGAGACGGGGGCACTGGGTGCTCTGACGATGCTGTTGATTCTCGTCTGGGTCGGGCTTCAGTGCCGACGTGCGCTGAGGACCCCCGAGGCCGCTGCGCCGACTCTGGCCCTTCTGGCTCTCGCCGTGATGGCGATGGTCGACTTCCCCCTTCAGCGCGCGGTGCCTCCGATTCTCGCGGCGATCCTGGTGGGATCCTTGGCGGGCTCGATGACAGGCGAGGGTGTGAAAACACAGGGGGTCCTCCCCCTGTGGTCGCGGTTGCCTCTGGCCGTCGCGCTGATCGCTCTCCTCCTCGGGGTGCCCTCACTGGCTCGCCGCCATGCCCTCGCTCACCATCTGGGCGAGGTGCGAGCCGCCCTCGAGGGGCACGGCGTGTCGTCGGACGAGACGCTCGCGCACATCCGTGCTGCGGTCGCCCTCGGGGCCTCACCCCTGGAGGCCGATCGCCTCGCGGCGACGGCGCTTCTGCTCGGCGCACCGGATCTCGCCGAGGAGATCGGCGAGGCGGCACTCCACCGCGACTTCACGTGGTTCGATCACTGGCTGTGGCGGGCTGAGGCCCTCAGGGCAATGGGTGAGACCGAGCAGGCAGTTGTCAGCTCCCAGTGGGCCGTCGCGTTCGCGAATGGATCAGGGCGTGCGTGGCACACCCTGGGCCGATCGCACTGGGCGAACGGCGACCTCGCGGGGGCGGTCGATGCGCTCCGGGAGGCGCATCGTCTCATGCCGGGCAGCGACCTGGCGCTGCGTGACCTCGGGATCTGTCTGCTGGAGAGCCGCCGCTGGGACGAGGCGGCCGCGGTGATCCGCGAGAGCCTGGAGCGCAACTCGGAGAGTGCTCCCGAGTGGCGGTCCCTGGGCACTGCGCTTCTGGGTCTGGGCCAGCGCGAGGCCGCGGCGGAGGCCTTCTCGCAGGCGGTCGCGCTCGACTCCTCGCTGGTGACCGCGTGGCTTCAGTGGGCACAGGTGTCACTGGGGGAGGGTGAGAGCGCCGAGGCCGAGGCGATCCTGCGGCGTGGCCTCGAGGCGGCTCCCGACTCCGCGCCTCTGTGGGAGTTGCTCGCCACCTCGCTGGCCACCCAGTGGAAGCTGGAGGAGGCCCATGAGGCCCTTGCCGAGGCACTTCGCATTGATCCCGGCTACGCACCCGCGTGGCGCGGGCAGGGATTTCTGCTCAGCCAGGAGGGGCGCCACAGGGAGGCGATCGAGTCGCTGAGGCGCGCCCATCAGCTTGATCCCGAGGACGATCTGACCCGCCAAGCCCTCGAGCGTCTCGGGGTGGAGATCCCCTCTCCCTGAGCTGGCAAAAAGGCACTCTCGTGTTGACTGCTGGCACAGCGGGATCCTAGATTGACGCTGGTTACAGGGACCCCCGGGGGGCTCCGCGCACCCCCACCCGCGGCTGCCTCGCCCCCCCGGCCGGGCATCTGGGTGGATGAATCGCCGACGTTGGACATGGCCGGCGAGACCCAATTCACTGCTGCGAGACCTCACTGCTGTGGCAAATCTCAAGCGCTGTCTTGGCGTCGATCTCGGCGCCAACTCCGTCAAAGTCGTCGAGCTGCGCCGTGAAGGCGACGCAGTGCGAATCGTCAGGGCGGTCACGAAACCCCTCGATCTTCTCCCCAACTCTCCCCCCGAGGAGCGCGCCGAGGCCACCTCCGCCGCCGTGCGCGAACTCCTCCGGGAGGAGAAGATCGCCCTGAAGCAGGCGGTCTTCAGTGTCCCGGGCCAATCGGTCTTCATCAAGAGAGTGCGGCTTCCGCGCACGACCGAGGAGCGTCTCCACCGCATCATCAACTACGAGGCGCGCCAGCAGATCCCCTTCCCGCTCGACAAGACACTGCTCGAGTTTCAGATCTTCGACGAGCCCGGCGATCCGCAGGTCGAGGTGCTCCTGGTCGCCATCAAGCGCGACTTCATCGAGAGCTTCATGCGCACGATCACGCGCTGTCGCCTCAAGCCGGTCGCCATCAGTGTCTCGAGCCTCGCGCTCTTCAACTACCATCTCTTCGACGGCGCCGCGCCGGACCTGCTGGGCCTGACGGCGAAGGCCGAGAGGGCCGAGCGCAGGAGCAAGGGCAAGAGGAAACGCCTCAGGCTCTCGCTGCGGCGCAGGAAGGGGGGCGCCGAGGAGGAGAAGGAGGAGGCCGCGGAGCACCCCGCGCCCCAGATGGTCGAGGAGGAGGACACCGACCTCGATCTCGGTGAGGAGACCGACCTCGACCTGGGCGAGGATGTGGATTTCGGGGACTTCGAGGACCTGGATCTCGGCGTCGAGGACGTCAAGGCGTTCCTCAACATCGGCGCCACCACCCTGGACATTGTGATCGCCCGCTTCGGCAAGCGCAAATCGCTGGGCTTCACCCGCTCGGTCCCCATCGCCGGAAATGAGATGACCAAGCTGGTGATGGATCGCCTGCGGCTGGAGTCGTTCGCCGAGGCCGAGGAGCTCAAGTGCACGCAGTGTGTCGCGGTCAGCGATGGGGTGGACCCGGGATCGCTGCTGCCCAATGCCAACGCCGAGGCCTCGAACGCGGCGACGGCCCTGATCAATCGACTGGTCGCGGAGATCCGCCGGACCCTGGACTTCTTTGTCTCGCAGCCCGACGGCGTCACCGTCGACTCCGTGGTGATCAGCGGCGGTGCATCGCAGATGCCCAATCTGGGTCCCTACATTGAGGACAAGATCGGACTGCTGGTGGAGCGGGCCGAGGGCCCCACGAGCGAGCACCTGGTGACCGATGCCCAGCCCCGCGAGGGCTGGCACGGCTACTTCCCCGCCATCGGCCTCGCCCTCAGCGGGATGGGGCTCGGCAAGATCGCCATCGACTTCCTGCCGACCAACCTCAAGGACATCCGGCAGTTCAAGGGCAAGCTGGTGGAGATCGCCATTCTCGCCGGCTGCCTGGCTGTCTCGGTGGGCTTCGGCATGCAGATGGGCGAGGCGAACGTCGAGTGGTACGATCAGCGGATCCAGTCCATGCAGCAGAGTGTGATGCGAGCCCAGCCGATCGTGAATGACGGCGAGCAGGCCCTGGAGGCGCGCCGCCGCATCAAGACGCAGTTCGGGGAGCTGGCAAAGATGGTCCCCTGGCGGGAGTACTGGGCCAAGATCTATCTCGAGGTCATCAGCAACTGCCGGCCCTCCCAGGTCTTCCTGACCAATGTCGAGATGACGGGGTATGGCCAGATCCTCATCCAGGGGCGCTCCTTCACCCCCGATGCCATCGCCACCTACGCGCAGCGCATCAACCAGGAGACCAGCGCGTACATCCAGACCGGTGAGGACCCGGCGACCCAGCTGCCGATGGTCGAGGTCTACACCGATCCGATCCCCCATGTCACTCAGCGCGGTGAGACGCAGACCGGCTTCACCCTTTTCATGAGGACACACACCCGCACCAGCTCGCAGTCGGTGCCCTACCGCGATCTCTCCCCGCGCGCGGCGCTGGGGCTTCAGCAGGATGCGATGCGAGGGGGGGCTTTCCCCGGGGATCGCCGGGGTCAGCAGGGCAACCGCCGGCCCCAGCCGGGGGAGGCGTTCATGCGATGAGCGCATGGAGGACGACGGGCCAATGGACAGGCAAGAGAGGGTGATCTGAACCATGGACCAGCTCAAACCCCTGCTCCGCAAGCTGCAGCGCAACGTCGACCGCGCAGCCATTGTGGTGTTCTTCATTCTCACCGGGGCGGTGGTCTACTTCTACCAGTCCGAGCAGAGCGCCCCGCCCGCCGAGGAGCCGCCCGAGATCCGCCCGACCCACCTTGATGTTCAGGTGGAATTTCCCGATGAGAGTTATCAGACAGTGATGACCACCCTGAGCTGGGGGGGTGATCTGTATGCCGACCGGCCGATTGACCGCAGCCACCCATTCTTCCCGATCATTGAGCAGAATCTTTTCCGTGAGCCCCTCACCATGCAGGAGCTGCATGAGCAGGCGCTCGAGCTGCTCGACGATGCCCGGACCGCATACGCCCAGGCCAGCCAGCCGGGCCAGAGCCCTGAGGAGGTCCGAGTCCAGCTGGAGCGGACCGTCAATCTGTGCAACCGTGTCATCGACATCTGGGCGGCCCAGAGCGGTGGCGCGGAGCAGACCGAGGCGCGCACCCTGCTCGAGAATGCCCAGGCGCTGCTTGACAGCATGGGAGCCACCCCATGAGTGCGAACCAAGTCGTCGGGTCGGACCAGGCCCGAGAGGCCCCCTCCTCAGGGGCACGCCGGCAAGAGAGTCCCCCTCCCTCCTCCCCGGGAGGCCAACTCTCACAGCTTGACAGGTTGATTGTGGATTCTAGAGTTACTACGCCTCCGGGTCGCCGGAGATCATTTGCCGTCAGGGGTCTGTTGGAGATTCACTGGCGCCGGACCACCCGCTCTCGAAGGAGTACCCGTCACATGCAGGTGACCAAGGCCCATCACCTCCGGAGATTCTGTGCTCTGGGGCTGACACTGGTGCTTGCCACTCTGGCACCATCGGCGATGGCTCAGACCACAGCCGGTGCCCCGATCAGTCAGGTGGCGGATCTTCTCGCCCAGGGAGATCAGGCCTTCCAGATCAGGGATTATGAGTCCGCTCTGCGCCACTACGCCACGGCAGCCCAGGTCGACCCCGACAGCCCCCTGGTCGTCGAGCGTCTTCAGGAGGCCCAGCGTCGAGAGGCGGCGCGCCAGCGTCTGCTGCTGACGGTCCCCGCCGAGCCCCAGGCACGCGAGCAGTTCCTGGAGCGGCGCCATCAGCAGGCGCTTGCGCTGCTGCACGACAACCGCCTGGAGGCGGCGGCGCAGCGCTTTGAGGAGATCTTCTTTGTCGACCCCGACTACCGGCGCGTCCGCAGGCAGCTCGAGCGCCTCGATGCCCAGCTCGCCGCGGAGGGGCTCGCCTCGTTCACTGAGCTGCCCACTGTCAGCCCCGGAGGCGCCGCGCAGCCGGTGCTCCCCGAGGACGAGACACGGATCGCTCAGATCGAGCGCGCCGAGTCCGAGGCGGAGACCGCCGCGCGCCGCGCGGCCGAGGCGGTCCAGTCGGAGCGCGATCGCGCGGCCGAGGTTCTCAGCGAGGCGACCATCAGTCAGGCTCTGCGCGATGGCCGCCGCGCCCTTCGCCGCGATGAGTACACCGAGGCGATTCGCCACGCCGAGACGGTGCTCGCGCTCGACCCCGCCAATGCGACGGCGCAGCGCCTGATCGAGGACGCCACCGCCGAGCGCGATGCCCATGCGATGGCCGAGCGCCGGGCGGAGCAGACAGCGGCCAACGAGGAGCAGGAGCAGCGCATCGAGGATCTCCTGGAGCAGGCGGAGGAGTATCTCGAGGACGAGCGCTTCGCCGAGGCGATCTCCACGGCGGAGATGGTTTTCGAGATCGAGGTCGACAACGCCGAGGCGCAGCGGTTCATCGCCCAGGTGAACGAGGCGGCGCAGGAGGCCGAGCGGGAGGCCCTCGAACGCCAGGCCCGGGAGCGTGAGGAGCAGATCAGCGATCTGCTGCGATCGGGTCGGCGCTCTCTGCGGCGTGACAACTTCGAGGAGGCCCAGACGGCCGCCGAGCAGGCTCTGGCCATGGACCCCTCCAATGCCGAGGCGGCCGAGCTGCTGAGCCAGGCCCAGGCGGGTGCCGCCGCTGTCGCGCAGGAGGCCGCCGCTCGCGATCTGGCCGAGCAGGTCGATGCTCTGCTGGATCAGGCGAGACAGTGTCTCCGCGACGATGATTATCAGGCGGCGATCGATGCCGCCAACAGCGCCCTGGCTCTCGACGCAGAGAATGAGCGGGCCCGCGCGCTGATCGCCGATGCCCAGAGAGAGATGGCCGTGGCAGCCGATGCGGCTCAGGAGCGGCAGCTGGAGGGTCTGCTCGACCAAGCCCGCCGAAGCCTCCGCGCCGATGAGTGTGAGGCGGCCATCGCCACCGCGAACCAGGTGCTCGCGATCGACGCGGAGAATGACGAGGCCCGCGAGCTGATCGCCGATGCCCAGCGCGAGATGGCTGCGGCTGCTGCCGAGCAGGCCGCCGCGCAGAACGCGCAGAGGGTGGCGGAGCTGATCGACTCCGCCCGCGCCGCGATGGATGCGGGCGAGAACGAGGCCGCCCTCGAGATGCTGCGCGAGGCGGAGTCACTCGATCCCGGCAACCGCGGCATCAGCCGCATGATCCGCCGGGCCGAGAGCGCCATCGCCGATGCTCAGCGCGAGGCGCAGGAGGCCGAGCAGGTTCAGCGGCAGGAGACCGAGGAGGCCGACCAGGCCCGCGCGGAGGCTCTGGAGGACGCGCTTCGCCTGGCCGACCGGGCGCTCCGCCGCGAGCGCTACGAGGAGGCGATTGAGCACTATCAGGCGGCCCTGGCCGTGGCGCCTGATGATGCCGCCGCGGCCGAGGGGCTGGCCAATGCCGAGCAGGCGCTGGCCGCCATTCAGGCCGCTGAGGCCACCACCCAGGAGGCCGAGGCCCAGATCGCGGCCGGCGAGGCCGCCCTGCGTGAGGGCGATCTCGACGCCGCCGAGGCGGCATTCCAGATGGCCGGGGCTCTCGTCCCTGGCCTGGAGGCCGCTCAGGAAGGCCTCGGGCAGGTTGCCCAGGCGCGCGAGGAGGCCATGGAGCGGGCCCAGCTCGAGGCCATGCGCGAGGCCCGCGAGCGCGAGGATCAGATGCGGGCGCAGAGCGAGCAGCGTCTGGCCGAGGCCCAGAGCCTGTTGCAGGCCGGCCGCCTCAACGAGGCCGAGGGGGCCGTGCGTGAATCCCTCGCCCTGTGGCCCGAGAACACCCGTGCCCAGAGCACCCTGGGGCAAATCGATCGGATGCGCGAGCAGGCCGCTCAGGCTGAGGTCGACCGCGAGGCGCGCAACCGCGAGGCCCTTGTCAGCGGTCTTCTGGCGGAGGGTCGTCAGGCCTACGATCAGGGCGACGTGGTCGCCGCGGTCGAGAGCTGGACGCGCGTGGTGGAGATCGATCCCAACAACGACTACGCGCTGACGCTTCTGGAGAACACCGAGGCCGAGCACCGCGGCGCCCTGGCGCTCGAGCGGGCCGAGGCCGACCAGATGGCCCGCGAGCAGGAGATGCTCGAGCGGCTGAGCACCCCGATCTCGATCACCACGCCGAGCGAGGGGACGCCGCTTCAGGTCTTCCTCGAGAACATCTCGATCTTCACCGATCTCAACTTCGTGATCGCCGACGGCGTGGAGGTGCAGGTCACCGGGGCGTTCGTGGAGCAGCCGCTGCGGCGGGTGCTGGACTCGGTGATCACGAACAACGGTCTGAGCTGGACGGTGGAGGACACGATCATCTCGATCACGCCGAACCTGGTGACGCGCATGTGGACGCTGACGTCGGAGGACACGGCGTCGCTGGTGGTCTTCCGCGACTCGGGGATGCTCGACCGGACGCTGTACCCGCCCGACGGCGTGAGCCGGGTGGGCGGCGAGATGTACGAGCTCGACGACATCACGGGCACCTTCATCGTCACGGGCAGCCAGGCCCAGATCCAGCGCATCGAGCAGCTGGTGGCCGACCTGTCGACCGTCGAGGGGGCGCGGCCCCTGGTGACGCGCATCTTCCGTGTGCGCGAGGACGAGGGCGAGCACATCCGCACCCTGGTCGAGGCGGTTCTCGAGACCGAGCGCTCGGCCGACACGCAGGCGTTCGAGCGGCGCATCATTCTGCAGGGCGAGAACCTGATCGTGCGGGCCACCGACCCCGAGCTGCGGCGCGTCGAGCAGCTGCTCGAGGAGTACAGCGACCGGGGCCTGGGCGAGCAGCTGGACGTGGCCACCTTCTCTCTGATCCCGCGGCGCGTTCTGCAGGTCAACGAGGAGGTCGCCCGGACGCTGGCCGAGAGCATCAAGGAGACGGTCGAGGTGCTCCTCTACGCCGAGGGGGGGGCGCAGGCGGCGCGGGCGCAGGGCCGGCGGCTGTGGTACGATGAGTTCACGCTCCAGCTGACGATCACCGACACGCCGAGCAACATCGGCCGGGTCACGCGCTACATCACGTCGATCCCGGTCCTGGAGCCTCGGCGGACGACGCGGATCGTCTACCTGAACCACCAGACCCCCTCGGAGCTGGCGGGCAAGCTTGAGGACTTCCTCGACATCGAGATCCGCGGCGGGGGTGGCGGCTCATCGACGAGCGCGACGGGCGACGTGGTGGTGCGGACGCTGAGCGAGGACGACGAGCTCTCGTTCCGCGACATCCGGATCACTCTGATCAGCGTGGAGGAGAACGACATCGACGACGACCGCGACGAGGACGTGACGATGATCATCGACACGCTGAACTCGAGCGAGGAGCGGACGATCGAGGAGCTGCGCTCGGAGATCATCGAGGACTACCGCATCCGGATCGTCGAGGCCGACGCCGACGGGTCGGGCAGCGCGGAGATCGAGGTCACCTACGTCGGCAACCAGCAGAACCAGAACTTCCAGATCGATCCCCTGGAGGGGAGCAACCAGCAGCAGCAGCAGGAGGGCGACACCACCGATCAGACGACCGGCACCGAGGATGACCGCATCCCGATCGTCCAGGCGGACGACGAGGCGGGGTCGATCCTGATCTCGGTGGTGAATCCGGGCGATCTCGCGCTGATCGAGGAGGCCATTCAGCTGCTCGACGTCCCGATTCTCCAGGCATCGATCGAGACGAAGTTCGTCGAGGTCAACGAGAACCGCGCCCGCGAGCTCAAGAGCGAGATCTCCCTCGCGGGGATCGGCCGGGAGGGGATCAACTTCAGCGACTCCTTCTTCTCGGCCCGCTACGCCCAGGACACCGACGAGTTCCGCAACATCTTCGAGCCGGCGCTCGAGAGCCCGACCAATGCGAATCTGCCCAAGGGCACAACCGTCCTCTCGCTGATCACCGGCGGGAGATCCCCCCTGACATGGGAGCTGGCCTTCCTCGAGGCCGAGGGCGTGATCAACACCGTCAATGGTCCCTTCGTCACGGCGGTCAACCGCGAGCGGGCCCAGTTCGAGATCACCCAGCAGTACAACGTGTTCGGATCGATCGCCGGCGTCAGCACCACAAGCGGCACCGACAGCCAGAATCAGACGACCACGGGGACCGCGGGCGTGGGCGCCAACCTGCTCGACCGCGAGCTGGTTGACCTGGACGTGGAACCCATCATCTTCCGGTCAGGCTACATGGAGCTCGAGATCAACGTCGACATCTCGAACTTCACGAACAATCTCGGCCAGCTGATCACCACCACCGGTGCCATTCAGACCGCCGATCAGGGCGGGGGGCTCGGACTCAGTGAGGATGCCGTGCGAAACATCTTCGGCGTCTACTCGAACAACCTCAAGCAGCTCGACACGGTGGCGCGCGTGCGCGACGGCGGGACGATCATCCTCGGCGGCTGGACCCTCGAGCGCGTGACCCAGACGTCGTCGGGCATTCCGGTGCTGAGGAACCTGCCCTACGTCGGGCAGCTCTTCTTCTCGCGCAATCAGGACTTCCTCGAGCGGCTGACGCTGCTCATCTTCCTGACGGCGCGCATCGTCGAATTCGAGTGAGGCGGGGCCCATCCCCCCCTCAGGGCGCCGCCACCGGGCGGCGCTTTTTTCTTGACGGTCTGGAAGGGCTGTCATTGAGTGGGGGTGAGTCCTCAGACGAAAGGGCTCGATGGAGTTGTCGGCGTCTGGCTGATGACCTGTTGAGCGCTCTCCTTCCACTCCCCGCGGACACAGTGAGCTCGGACCCTCAGGGGGGTCCCGCCTCGGTTTCAGAGTTGTGATGTGCCGCAGAGGCTCGGTTCCGGAGGAGCGCTCTTCGAGTTCAATCCCCGAACGCATCGGATCGACCGTTGCCCCGAGCCATGAGCTCTCACACCCTTCATCTGATCGATGGCCACAGCCAGGTTTTCCGGGCGTATCACGCCATCCCGGCCACGCTGTCGAGCTCGACACTCGGTGTCCAGACCAACGCCATCTTCGGCTTCCTGATGGGCCTCAATGCCCTGATCCGGGAGGAGAGGCCGACCCATCTGATCGTCACCTTCGACGCGGGCCACGACGGCCGCACCGCCCTGTTCCCCGGTTACAAGGCCAACCGCGATGAGATGCCCGAGGACCTGGCGGAGCAGATGCCCTGGATCGAGCGGGTGCTCGATGCGCTGGGGATCCCCGTCGTCCGCCGCGAGGGCGAGGAGGCCGATGATCTGATCGCCACCCTGACGCGGCAGGCGCGGGAGCGGGGCTTCGATGTGGCGATCATCTCCAACGACAAGGATCTCTTTCAGCTGGTCGATGACCACGTCACTGTCCTGCGCACACAGCCGCGGGGCGGGACGGCGCGCTGCGATGTGGCGGCTGTGCGCGAGAAGATGGGGGTCGAGCCGTCGCAGATCACCGACCTTCTGGGCCTGATGGGCGACGCGGTCGACTGCATCCCGGGCGTGCCCGGGGTGGGGCCCAAGACGGCTGCCAAGCTCCTGAACGAGCACGGCGACCTGGAGTCGGTGCTCGCCGCCGCGGAGTCGGTGAAGCAGCCGAAGCTGCGCGAGCGGCTGATCGCTCACGCCGACGATGCCCGCCTCTCACGGCGCCTGGCGGCGCTGGATTTCGCGACCGATGTGGTCTTTGATCCCGATCAGTGTGCCTGGTCGCTCACCCCCTCGCAGGGGCTGACCGAGCTGCTGCGCCAGCTCGAGATGCGTGCGCTGCTCGAGGAGTGGGGAGACGGCGGCACCCCTGCGGAGGGGACGCCCGGGGCCGAGACGCCAGGGACCGAGTGGGAGATCCTGTCCGACGAGCCGGCGCTCAGGGCCTGGGTGGAGCGGATGGCGGGCGCGCCGATGCTCGCCCTCGACACCGAGACGACGGACCTCGATGTCATGCGTGCCGACCTGGTCGGCATCTCGCTCTGCGCCGAGGAGGGCCGGGCCGTCTACATCCCGGTCGGTCACACGTCGCTTGGGGTGCCCATCGAGGGCCAGCTGCCGCTCGAGAGGGTCCGGGAGCTGCTCGGACCGCCCCTGGCCGACCCGTCCGTGCCCAAGTGCGGGCATCATCTGAAGTTCGATCTCAAGGTTCTCCGCCGGGCGGGGTTCGAGGTGGGAGGCATCGCCTTCGACACGCTTGTGGCCTCTCACATGCTCAATCCCGACAGTCGGGGCCATGGCCTCAAGGAGCTCAGCCTCGAGCGCCTCGGGGTGCGCCAGACACCGATCGAGGACCTGATCGGGTCGGGGAAGAGCCAGATCTCGATGGCGGAGGTGGCCATCGAGCGGGTGGCCCCCTATGCCGCGCAGGATGCCGACATGACCCTGCGCCTGTGGCGCCAGCTCCGCGCCGAGCTGGAGAAGGCGGGGCTGCTCGATCTCTTCGAGACGCTGGAGGTGCCGCTGATCGAGGTTCTCGCCCAGATGGAGCTCGATGGGGTGGCGATCGATCCCAAGCACTTCGGGGCCCTGAGGGGGGAGCTCACCGAGCGGCTCGCGGCGATCACGGACGAGATCCACGCGATCGCGGGCCATGAGTTCAACATCAGCTCCACCCCCCAGCTTCGGACGGTGCTCTTCGAGGAGCTGGGGTTGCCGGTCCAGCGAAAGGGCAAGACGGGCCCCTCGACCGATGTGGGCGTGCTGGAGACGCTGGCGACCATGCACCCCCTGCCCGAGAAGATCCTCGAGCACCGGTCCCTCGAGAAGCTGCTCACGACCTATGTCGAGGCACTTCCGGGGCTCGTCAGCCCCGAGACGGGGCGGATCCACACGACGTATCACCTGGGCGTGGCCGCCACGGGGCGCCTCTCGTCGAGCGACCCCAATCTTCAGAACATCCCCGTTCGCTCGGAGATGGGGCGGCGCATCCGGCGGGGGTTCGTCCCGCGGGCGGAGGGCAATGTCTTTCTCGCGGCGGACTACTCGCAGATCGAGCTGCGCATCGCGGCGCACCTCAGCGGGGACGAGGCGATGCTCCGCGCCTTCCGCGAGGGGGGAGATTTTCACCGCGCGACGGCGGCACGCGTCCATGGCATCGGGATGGACGACGTCACACCCGACCAGCGTGAGGCGGCGAAGCGGGTGACGTTCGGGATCCTCTATGGCATCTCGGCCCACCGCCTCTCGAACGAGCTGAGGATCTCCCGCGATGAGGCCAAGGGCCTGATCGAGCAGACGTTCGAGAGCTTTTCCGGCCTGAGGGCGTGGATGGACCGCACGCTGGAGGAGGCGCGTGCCAGTGGATTCGTCACCACGCTTCTCGGGCGGCGCCGCTTTGTCCGCGACCTCGGGTCGAAGAACTTCAATCTGCGCTCGGCGGCCGAGCGGGTGGCGATCAACACGCCCGTCCAGGGCTCGGCGGCCGACCTGATCAAGAGGGCCATGCTGCTCCTCGCCACGCGCCTGAGAGACGAGGGCCTGCCCGCAAAGATGGTCCTGCAGGTCCACGACGAGCTGATCTTTGACCTCCCCGAGGGGGAGGTCGACACCCTGCGCCCCGTCGTCGTCGAGACGATGGCCGGGGCGCTTCCCCTCGCGGTGCCCGTGGTCGTCGACGTCAAAGTCGGCGCCACCTGGGCGGACTGCTGAGGGACCAACCCACACCACGGCGTGGCCCCGGACGGCCGGGTGACGCGCCCTGCATGAGAGGCCAGGAGACAGCCATGGCAGTGATCGGACTCACCGGAACCGTCGGGTGCGGCAAGAGCACCGTGGCGGAGATGTTTGCCAAGCGGGGGGCGGTCGTCATCGACGCGGATGAGATCGCCCGGCGCCTGACGATGAAGGGGAAGCCCGTCTACAAGCGGATCCTCGAGTCGTTCGGCAAGGAGCACCCCGAGATCCTCGACGAGAGCGGCGCCATCGACCGCGCGGCGCTGGGCAAGGTGGTGTTCCGCAGCCCGAAGAAGCTCAAGATGCTCAACGAGATCGTCCACCCGGTGGTTCGACAGGAGGAGCTGAAGCAGATCGAGAGGAGCCGTGACCAGGAGCTCGTGGTGCTCAGCGTGCCTCTGCTCTTCGAGAACAAGATGGAGAGCCTGGTCGATCACATCGTGGTCGTGACGATCAGCGACGCCAATCGCCTCAGGCGCCTCAAGGAGAGCCGTGGCTGGGGCAAGCGGGAGATCAACGCCCGCATGAAGGCCCAGTGGCCGGAGGAGGAGAAGGTCAACCACGCCGACTTCGTGATCGACAACGACAGCTCGCTCGAGGACACCGAGAAGATGGTGGAGGAGGTCATCGGGCAGATCCGCGAGGCCGAGGCCAAGAGAAAGAGCGACGAGGAGGTGAAGACCAGCCGCGTTCAGGCCCGCCCGTCGGCGAAGGTGATCGAGAAGACGCGCCGCATCGCCAACAGCGGGGAGGAGGACGAGGAGACCTCGACCGAGGCTCCGCCTCCCCCTGAGAGACCCGCCGAGGGTGAGCCGCGGCGCACGCGCCAACTGGTGGTCGGAGCCCCGAAGCTCTACGAGCCCGCGCAGTTCACCGCCCCCACGCCGCCCCCCGCGCCGGACGAGGGGGAGGAGGAGCCGAAGCATTCCCCCAGCCTGGATGCCGTCGCGATCCGCGACCGCTTTCTCCCGTCGGGCAAACCGGTGCACATCTCGGCGCTCAACGAGTGCTCGATCGCCGAGCTCCTGGCCATCGGCAAGACCTTCCGCATCGACAACGCCCCCAACCTGCGCCGCCAGGAGCTGATCTTCCGCATCCTGCAGCAGCGCACCGAGCGCGAGGGCAACGTCTTCGGCGAGGGCTGCCTCGAGCTGCTGCCCGACGGCTACGGCTTCCTGCGGAGCCCGAAGTACAACTATCTGCCCGGCCCCGACGACATCTATGTCTCACCGTCCCAGATCCGCCGGTTCAACCTGCGGCGCGGCGACTACATCGAGGGGCAGATCCGCAGCCCGAAGGAGGGTGAGCGTTACTTCGCCCTGCTCAAGGTCGAGTCGATCAACTACACCCAGCCGCAGATCGCGCGCGAGGTGCCGCTGTTCGAGAACCTGACCCCCTACTTCCCCACCAAGCGCCTGCACCTGGAGCGCACCGAGCAGTCCAAGAACTGGACGGCGCGGATCCTCGACCTGGTCTGCCCGTTCGGCAAGGGCCAGCGCGCGCTGATCGTCTCGCCGCCGAAGGCGGGCAAGACGATCATCCTGCAGAAGGTCGCCAACTCGATCACGGCGAACCACCCGGAGGTCTTCCTGATCGTCCTGCTGATCGACGAGCGGCCCGAGGAGGTGACCGACATGAAGCGGCACGTCCAGGCCGAGGTCGTCTCCTCGACCTTCGACGAGCCGGCGGACCGCCACGTCCAGGTGGCGGACATGGTGATCGAGAAGGCCAAGCGCCTGGTCGAGTGCGGGCGGGACGTCGTGATCCTGCTCGACTCGATCACCCGCCTCGCGCGGGCCTACAACACCGTGCAGCCCGCCAGCGGCAAGATCCTGTCGGGCGGCATCGACGCCAACGCGCTGCAGCGCCCCAAGCGCTTCTTCGGCGCGGCGCGCAACATCGAGGAGGGCGGGTCGCTGACGATCATCGGCACCGCGCTGATCGACACCGGGTCGCGCATGGACGACGTGATCTACGAGGAGTTCAAGGGCACGGGCAACAGCGAGCTGCACCTCGACCGCGGCCTGATGGAGCGCCGCATCTTCCCCGCGCTCGACATCAACCGCTCCTCGACCCGCCGCGAGGATCTGCTGCTCGACGAGGCGACGCTGCGGCGCGTCTGGCTCCTGCGCAAGGTGATGGCCGACATGTCGTCGGTCGAGGCGATGACGTTCCTCCGCGAGCGGCTGCGCCGCACCGACAGCAACACCGAGTTCCTGGACTCGATGAATCAGTGACCCGATGAGCGATCACCCGGGGGGGACAGAATCCATCCCCCCGCGACGACCGTCTCGTCGGCCTCGTCGCAGATGACGGCCGCCTGCCCGGGAGCGATGGAGCGCTGGGGCTCCTCGAAGAGGACCTCGAAGCACGTCTCCCCCGTCGGCCTCAGGCGGCAGGGGGCGGCAACGTGCCGGGCGCGGATCTGGGCGCGGAGGCGGCGGCCCTCCAGCGCCTCGGGCGGCTCGTGCCAGATCACCCCTCCGGCGCTCAGGCGATCGCCGAGCGTCTCATCTCCCTCGCCCAGGATGACCGTGTTGGACTCGGGTCGGATCTCGAGCACATAGAGGGGTCTCGGCGCGCTGATCCCCAGGCCTCGGCGCTGGCCCACCGTGTAGTGGGCGATGCCCCGGTGGGTGCCGAGTCTCTGGCCATCGGTCGTCATGAAAGGGCCGGGCTGCAGCGCGGCGTCGCTCTCCTCCACGCGGCTTCGCAGGAAGTCACGGTAGTCGCCGCTCGGGATGAAACAGATCTCCGCGCTGTCGGGCTTGTCGGCCACCGGAAGCCCCAGGGCGCGGGCCTGCTCGCGCACTTCGCCCTTGGTCAGGTTTCCCAGGGGGGTCAGGAAAAGGGCCAGCTGCTCCTGGGTGAGGCTGAAGAGATAGTAGGTCTGGTCCTTGGCGCGATGGCGGGGGCGGCGGAGACGCCATCGCCCCTCTCCGTCGCGCTCGACCCGAGCGTAGTGCCCCGTGGCGACGGCCGAGGCGCCGTAGATCGAGGCCTTCTTCAGAATCGTCCCCAGCTTCAGCCGCTCGTTGCAGAGCACACAGGGGATGGGGGTTTGCCCGGAGCGGTAGGCCTCGACGAAGGGGGTGATCACCTCGCGCTCGAACACCTCCTCAAGGTCCAAGACATAGAGGGGGATCCCGAGGCGCCGGGCGACCGCCTGGGCGTCGCGGATATCCGCGGGTGAGCAGCAGGACTTGGTGAAGCCCTCGCCCGTGGGGTGGTGCCAAACCCGCATGTGGAGGCCCACGGTCTCGTGGCCGACAGCGCGCAGCAGGGCGGCTGCGACGGCGCTGTCGACGCCGCCGCTCATGGCGACAAGGGTGCGGGGACGGGTGCTCATGGGGTCGTCTCGGGGTGGCGGCTCAGCTGTTGACAGGGTCGCCGGGGGGACCGATCATCTGCGCCGCTGTGCGAGGACGAGGGCATTTTGCCTGGGCGCAGGTCACAGAACCAGAAGAAATCACCCCGCTCCGGTGTCGTTTGATCCCAAAGAGCGGAAGAGTGAGGTTGAGACGCAGAGCATGGACAACGTCATCGTCACGCAACACCTGTCCAAGATCTACGTTCAGGACTTCCTGACGTTCGAGAGTGGACGCCCCCGGCTCAATCTCCGGCGTGAGACGAAACGGCGCGAGGCCCTGAGGGACCTGAACTTGGAGGTCCGGCGGGGCGAGATCTTCGGCCTGATCGGCCCCAATGGGGCAGGGAAGACGACGGCCATCAAGATCCTCATGGGCATCCACTTTCCCACGCGGGGGTCTGCGAAGATCCTGGGCCGCCCCCTGGGCGACAAGTGGGCCAAGGCGCAGATCGGCTATCTGCCCGAGAACCCCTACTTCTACGACTATCTGACCGGTGGCGAGTTTCTCGACTACTACGGCCGCCTCTACGGAATGGGGCGCTCTCAGCGCCGCGCCAAGATCCCGGAGCTGCTGGAGCGCGTCGGACTCACGGCCTCGGTGTCGATCCCGCTGCGGGGGTACTCCAAGGGGATGCTGCAGCGCATCGGCATCGCCCAGGCGTTGCTCAACGACCCGGAGATCGTGGTGCTCGACGAGCCCCAGTCGGGCCTGGACCCGATCGGCCGCAAGGAGATCCGCGACATCATCCTCTCGCTGCGGGAGCAGGGCAAAACGGTCTTCTTCTCCTCCCACATTCTCCAGGACGCCGAGATGATCTGCGACCGGGTGGGGATTCTCCACCTGGGCGATCTGGTCAAGATCGGGCGCCTGGAGGAGCTGCTGACGGCGCAGGTCAGCGAGTTCGAGATCGTGGCCAGCGGCATGAGAGCCGAGGCGATCGCGGAGGTCGAGCGGACCTCCAAGCGCACGCTGCGCCGCGCCGACGATGTCCTCTTCATCATCGAGAGACGCGGTGACGCGGACGCGGCGCTGGCGAAGATCAGCGCCTGCGGCGGGACGCTCCTCTCCTTCACCCCGCGCAAGGAGACGCTCGAGGACATCTTCCTCAAGCAGGTCGGGCGGGGGACGCGCGAGGTCGCGGGTGCGTCCCGGGGGGAGGTGGCCTGATGGACAAGGTTTTCGCCATCGCCCAGAACACCTTCAAGGAGGCGATCCGCAACCGGGTGATGTATGTCATCCTGGTCTTCGCCATCCTCTTCATCCTGACCGGCGTCGTCGTCAAGGACCTGACCATCGCCGCCCACGGCCTTGTGATCCGCGCCATTGGGCTGTGGGCGATCAATGTGTTCGGTCTGATCCTCGCCCTTCTGCTGGGCATCGGGCTGGTCTACACCGAGCTCGACAAGAAGACGATCTACACGATCGTCTCGAAGCCGATCGACCGCTGGCAGTTCCTCCTGGGCAAATACCTGGGGCTGCTGCTCACGCTCTACCTGATCGTCGTGGTGATGTCGGCGGTCTTCCTGGTCGAGATCCATCTGCTCAACCGCCAGATCCAGGACCCACACTTCGGGCTGGCGATGCTGATGAGTCTCAAGGCGATTTTCCTGGGGTGCGTGGAGCTCGCCGTGGTCGTGGCCTTCGCCCTGCTCTTCTCCTCGTTCTCCTCCCCCGTGCTCTCGGGCTTCATGACGCTGATGGTGATCGTCGCCGGCAGGCTCAACGAGGACATCGAGCGCTTCGCCCAGAAGATCATCGCGGGATTCGAGGGGGGCGGAGAGGTCGCCAAGCAGGGATTCCTCGCGGGGATGGCCTTCCTGCGGGACCCCGCGACGGGGGCCACGATCTTCGATCAGATCAAGTTTCTCTTCGCGAAGGGGACGGCGCTCGTCTTCCCCAACTTCGAGCTCTTCAACGCGCGCACCCTGGCGCTCCACTTCGACACGGTCGATGTCAACATCCTGAAGATGATCACCGTCAGCACGTCCGACGCCCTGATCTACGCCGTGCCCTACACGGCGTCGGTCCTGCTGCTGGCCATGTTCCTCTTCGGGCGACGCAACTTCCGGTGAGAGGCGTGACGGGGTGATCTGTTCCAGCGCCATCCGCCGCCGGGGCTTCCTCTCGAGGAACTTCCTCGTGGGCCTCGTGCTGTTCATCCTCTGCGCCGGATTCGCAATCCACCGCCAGGCCCTGTACCTGGCGAACATGCGCCCCTATCGCCCCTATCTCACAATCAACCTGATCCCCGGCACCCGCTCGAATCAGGTCATCAAGGCCGCGGCGCTGGGCTACGACGACTTTCTCAGCGTGTTCCTCTGGCTGCGCAGCATCCAGGATTTCGGGGGGCAGTTCCGCGACCCCTTCGCCCTGGAGTCGCAGGCCAACGCCTTCTGGAGCATCACGGCGCTCCAGCCGCTCTTCACCGAGGCGTACGACTTCGGCGGTCTTGTGATCGGCGATGAGGGGGGCAGCCTGAACATCTGGGGAAGCCGGGTCCGCCCCGTGGAGGAGCAGGAGCAGGGCTGGCAGTTCGTCAACAGCATGGAGGAGGCCCGCCAGCGCGCCGACGCCATGAACGAGCAGGCACTCGCCCTCTTCGAGCATGGGATCGAGAGCGATCCCGACCACTTCCGCCACGCCTACAACGCCGTCTACACCTCGGTCAGCGGCCTCCACGATCCCCGCCGGGCCGTGCCCTACGCGGAGGTCGCCACCCTCCGCCCGGACTGCCCCGACTGGGTGGCGGGCACGATCCCCTATCTCCAGGGCCGCAGCGGTGAGCACCGCATCGCCATGGCGCTGTGGTTTGCCCGCCTGCGCGAGGCGATCTCGGCGCGCAGCGATCTGCAGATCGGCATCAACATGCGAAAGATCGCCGAGGACGGCGTCAACGCTTGGAATTGCCAGACGCTGACGGCCGCGCTCAGCCTGTGGTCGGGCATGCACGGCAGAGCGCTGCCCGACTCCCTCGATCAGCTGGTCACCGACGGGTTCCTGACTTTCGACCCCGAGGATGTCCTGGCGTCGATCGAGCTGTGGCGGGCTGCCCACAGCACCACCGATCCCCCCCCTGACCTCCAGACCCTGGTGGTTGAGGGTTTCTTCCCCGCCGACCCGGAGAATCCGCCTGAGCCGCTCGCCTTCTTCGACTACATCCGATTCCTCGACGATGTGCGCCGATTGCAGGAGACCACCTCGCAGTTCGAGACGATCCGCGAGGCGGACTTGAACCTCGAGATGTATTTGACCGTCCAGGGCCGCATCCCCGACTGCCCGCTCAACGCCTGGTATATCCACAGCGGCGACGCGCAGATGCTCGAGCGGATGCAGCGGATCGGGCCATTCAGCTACATGGTGGATCACCGCGACAGCAGAGTGTGGGACACCAACCGCCTCTTCGAGGACACAGCGCGTGACTTGGTGAGTCTCCGCCGCCGACTCAGCAACTATCACGGATCGCATGACCAGTGGCCCGAGACCCTCGACGAGCTCTTCCCCGAGGGGGAGAGCGCCCCCGTGGAGCGTGGGACCGGCCTTCCGTTCATCTACGATCCCGCGGACGGCACAGTCCACTGCCGCACCTTCCCCGCGCTCAACGGGGAGATCAACGAGACCATGATGGGTCCCCCCCGCCCCGTCGATGAGGGGGGATGAGCCGGACCGCACTCGGAAGCGCAGCGCTTGAAGCTCTGAGGCGAGAGTGCCTCGGAGTCAAAGGCATCTTGGCCTGGCCACGGCCCCCGGCTGGATATCCTTGACAAATAACTCCATGTGACAAAAAACACGAAGTGGGTTTGAGGGGTCTGCTCTCTCACGAGGAGGTGCATCGGCATGACTCACATCGGACTCCCCCTGACCCTCGTTTCTCTGCTCACGGCGCTCCCTCTGGCCGCGCAATCCATCGAGGATCCCGTTGCCCCCTCCCACGGCTTCTACGCCGTCCAGATCGCCGC
>JAFGKF010000117.1 GCA_016928695.1 Candidatus Sumerlaeota bacterium
CAGAATCAGCGCTGGTCTGTGCCCCTCTGGGGACTGCACAGGCGTCTGAGAGAGCTCAGGCCCTTCGTCCCCCGAGGCGGATCGGTCCATGATGGTGAGATCGACAGCGATGGGATGGTCGGAATCGACTCCGCTCTCGGCATGGGGCTCGGATTCGAGCATGTCGACGGGGGATCTTGGCATCGCCTGTTCACGGGCTGCTGGGATCTCAACAACCATGCGACTCTCATGTGCGACCCCATGCTGGGGGAGTGGCTTCATGACAATCTGATCTTTCAGGCAGGGCCCATGCCCGATGCACACTCCCCCAGAGGAATCTGGTCGCTGCCCTCTCCCTGAGGTTCATCTCGTCATTGACATCCTAATGATAATGGATTCTCATCTGTGGTGAGGAGCTCAGGTTTGCCATGATCACCTTCACTCGCCTCTCCTCGCTCATTGCACTGATTTCACTGGTCTTTGCCTGCGATCAGGAGCCGGTTGAGGTGCGCGATGCCGAAGCTCCCCTGAAGGCGGTGGTCAGCATTCTGCCCCAAGCAGGCTTGGTCGAGCGGATCGGCGGAAAGCGAGTCGAGGTGACGGTTCTCGTGCAACCGGGGCAGTCGCCCACGCTGTTCGAGTTCACTCCCCGCCAGATGGAGTCTCTCGCCGGGGCGGATCTCTATTTTCGCATTGGGCTTCCCTTCGAAGACGCGCTGCTCTCACGGCTCGAGGCGACCTTTCCAAGCGTCACCGTGGTGGACATGCGTGATGGGATTGCGATGAGGAGCATGGAGGGGGGGGGGAGTCACGGCGAGGAGACCGCGGATCATCACCACGGAGCCGCCGACCCCCACATCTGGCTGGATCCGCTGAATGTCGAGACCGCGGCGGGGACGGTTGCGAGGGCTCTGAGTGAATTCACCCCCGCCCATGGGGAGGAGTTCATGGCCAATCTCAGATCCCTGGAGACCGAGGCGAACGCTCTCAATGCGACTCTGGCGGAGCGCCTCGCGCCTTTCCGGGGACAGGTGCTGTGCGTCTTTCACCCCGCGTATGGCTATTTCGCGGATCGTTTCGGACTCGAACAGATGGCCATCGAAGAGGGGAGCAGTGAGTCCGGGATGCGACACCTCGACGAGCTGATCACCACACTGCGTGAGAGGGGAGTGACTGTGATCTTCATTCAACCCCAGTTCTCCACGCGTCAGGCTCAGACACTCGCCGATATGATCGGTGCCGAGGTGATTGCTCTCGATCCTCTGCCGCGTGACCCGCTCGAGGGGATCGCCGCGATCGGGGAGGCTGTGGCGCGATCCTTCGAGGGGGAGGGGGAGCCCCGTGGCTGAGATCCCTGCGATCGAGGTCCAGGGCGTGAGCTTCGCCTATCAGGGTTTCCCTGTGCTCAGGGACATCAACCTGACGCTTGAACGGGGCCAGTTTGCGAGCGTTGTGGGTCCCAACGGCAGCGGCAAAACCACTCTCTTCCGACTCTTTCTGGGTCTGCTCACACCCGACCGCGGCACCATCCGCATCCTGGGGCAGTCCCCCCTGGAATCGCGGACCCGCATCGGCTACGTTCCACAGCACTTCGCCTTCGATCCGAAGTATCCCATCCGTGTCTCGGATGTGGTGCGCATGGGATGCCTGGGACAGGGGCACCGATGGGTCTGGGGCGGGAGAGCGGAGCGTCGGCGTGTCCGCGGTGCTCTGGAGGCGGTGGGCATGGGGGGTCAGCGCAATGCGCCCTTCTCCACTCTCTCGGGTGGACAGCGGCAGCGGGTTCTGATCGCCCGTGCCCTGGTCATCGATCCGGAGATACTCCTTCTGGATGAGCCCACGGCCAACGTGGATGCCATGGGCGAGGAGGAGATCCTCGGTCTGATCGAGGGTCTGAGAGGTGAGATGACGGTGATGCTCATCACCCACTCGGTCTCGGTTGTCTCTCGCTTCATCGAGACCATCATCTGCGTCAACTGTGAGGCCCATGTTCATCCCGCGATGGACCATGTGGATGCCGAGCTCATGCGTCACATCTGTGGCCATCGGCCGATCGCCTGTGAGAGGGAATGACGGCGGTGCTCGACTTCTGGTATGCCCTGGGACGCAATCCGCTGGCGCTCCATGCCCTGGCAGTTGGTCTGCTCGCCAGTGTGGCCTGTGGCCTGGTGGGGACCCTCGTGGTCACCCGGCGGATCACCTATGTCGCGGGCGGCATCTCACACAGTCTCCTCGCCGGCCTCGGGCTGGCCCAGTGGCTCCGTGTGATGCACCACTGGAATTGGGTCCAACCGCTGCACGGCGCGCTGGCGGCGGCGATGCTCTCGGTGCTGATCATCGGCTGGGTCACGCTCAGGGGCCGCGAGCGCGAGGACACTGCGATCGGGGCCGTCTGGGCGATCGGGATGGCCATCGGGTTCATCTTCATCCACATCACCGACGGCGCGAAGCAGGATCTGATGAGCTACCTCTTCGGCAACATCCTCCTGGTCTCATCGGGTCAGATCTGGCTCATCGCGCTGCTCGACATCATGATCATCGCCACTGTGATTCTGTGCCATCCCGAGCTCCAGGCTGTCTGCTTCGACGAGGAGTTTGCCCGTCTGCGCGGAATGCGGGTCGAGCTCTGGCACATGCTCCTGCTTGTGCTCACGGCGCTGACGGTTGTCCTGCTGGTGACAGTGGTGGGGATCGTTCTTGTCATCGCCCTGCTGACGCTTCCGGCTGCCATCGCAGGGCGTCTGTCGCGCTCGCTCGCGCAGATGATGGTGCTCTCCATCGTGGTGTGTGCTCTCTGCACCGTCGTGGGGCTCACCATTCACTATCGACCCAACCTCCCCCCGGGGCCGACGATCATCCTCGTCGCCGGTTTTCTCTACGCGCTCGCCATGCTCATCCCCCCGAGAACCTGGGGAAAGACACTCCCGAGGGGGGATTGAACGGCGATGAGACGAAAGACGCGGCAGCGAGTTGCCATCTGCGAGATCCTCAGGGGAGCCGATCGCCCCCTGAGCCCCGCCGAGGTCCGCACACGGGCCGCTGCCAAGGTCCCCGGTGTGGGGATCGCAACCGTCTATCGCGCCCTCAGAGCCCTCCTCGAGGAGGGGTGGCTCACGCGCGTGGAGATCCGGGGTGGAAGCACACTTTACGAGCGCGCCGATCTCAGGCATCATCATCACTTCCAATGCGATGCCTGTGGCATGTGCTACGACGTCTTCGCCTGCACCCGCGACATCGAGCGACTTGTGCCCCCGGGATTTGTCCTGAGGGGCCACGATCTCCTGCTCCACGGGCTGTGCGAGGAGTGTGCCTCCCGCCGATGAGTCCTCCGCGGGTCTATTGAGCTCTGCATTGAAAATGCATTTCATTTCAACGGAGTCTTTGTAGGGGCGCAGCACTGCTGCGCCCGTGCCATGGGGCTTCTGAGAGGTGGGCGCAGCACTGCTGCGCCCGTGCCATGGGGCTTCTGAGAGG
>JAFGKF010000118.1 GCA_016928695.1 Candidatus Sumerlaeota bacterium
AGCGCCGGCGCCCCCGCTGGCATCCGGTCGGTTTCCTGCAACGGTCAGTGCCGGCGAGGGCGCCGGCGCTCCATCCTCAGGTGTCACTCCGACCCGATCCTCCACAGCTCCACACCCACCGTCTGAGCGCGGTCGCCGTGCCAGGTCACCCGGTGCGGCACAGTCGAGAGCCACTGCGCGAGCAGCGCGGCCTGCGCGTCGTCGAAGCGACCCCGGAAATAGGCGAGGTTGCCTCTCTCGGGAATGATCGGATCCCGACTGAGCCACGCCCCCCAATACGCCGCCGCATCGACGGTCCCGTCGGGCCGAAGCATGTCCGGCTGGATGGCCCACAGCGGGAAGAGCTCCGCGTGGTTGATGAGGACATGGGTGATGTTGTCAGAGGCGAGAGCCTCGGTCAGATCTTCGACCGACTCCGCCCCCTCCAGATAGCGCCGCACCGCGGGGGGATCGTACCAGTCGCTCATCACCGCGCTGGGCGGGAAATAGAATCGGCGTGACTCGCCGATCACGAGGGCGCTTTCGTCCTCGGGCACGAGTGCCTCGATCGCCCTCGCCCCATCGAAGTAATTCAGCCGCGTCGATCGCCACTCATCGGGGTCCATGAAACCCAGCGCGAGCTGGAGCGGGTAGGACTCCAGCATGAAATACCGCGCGATCCAGAGCCCCTGATAGACGCTGGCCACGCCGAGCGCGAAGACCGCCGCGATCCACATCGCGCGCCACCGCCGCGTCAGCTCGGCGAGACCGACCACGGCCCCCGGCAACGCGACGAGCAGCGTCGAGAGCAGCAGGCGGTTGGACTGATAGGTGCGGAACCAGAGCACGAAGTTGACCGCGATGAAGACCAGATAGAACCACCACCACCCGCCGCGCCGCATCGCGATCAGCGCAAGCCCCGCGAGACCCAGCGGCGCGAGCAGCCACGGCGTGAGGCCGATCGACTGATCCTCGAAGCCCCCCTCGCCGACGCCCGGTCCCCCGGCCCAGGCGAACGTCGCGCCGCGCCATGCGGCGCCCACCAGGCGCCAGTCGTACCCCACCCCCTTCTGCGCCGCCTTCTCCTCCCACAGCGCCTGGCACTCGGCATCCCAGCCCTCGGCGTGGAACGCCTCGTTGGCGAGCGGATAGACGGGATTGCCCATCTGCACCCAGTTGCGGATGTACCACGGGGAGCCGATGGCCAGGGCGATGAGACCGAAGACGAGGCCATTGCTCAGGCGCTCGATGGCCGTGTAGGGCAGATCCTCGAGCGTGGGTGTGCGGTGCGCGAGCACACCGACCCCGAGCACGAGGGCGGGCACGAGTGCCGTGTACTTCGTCCCCAGCATGAGCCCCGTCAGCACCGCGGCGAGGAGGAGGTGACTCCCCCGCCCGGTGTGCCACCAGAGCGCATGCGCGAAAAACGCCGCGAGGAGAAAGCAGACCACCCCCGCATCGATGAACGACCAGGTGGAGGTGATGGTCAGGGCGGGGATGGTCGCCGCGAGGGCGAGCGTGAGACCCAGAGCCCCTCGGCGCCGCTTTCCATCCACACGCGCCCATCGCATCTGGTGGAACGCGAAGTGGAGAGCGAGAGCGATCACCAGAAGGAAGAGGGCGAACTGCGAGATCTTGGTGGCGACTCCATGTCCCACCTCGAGCATCTCGACCAGAAAGGGGAAGTGGCTGAACGCGAGGCCCTCGATCGGCCAGACGGCACTCCAGTGGGCCCAGAGGATGGGTGGGGCGAGATGATAGCGGAGTCCATCGCTTTCAATGGGCGGTGTGGAGGCCGCGAGGAAAGCGAGCAGAAGCAGAGCCCCCACGGGCCACAGAGCCATGCGGGGCAGGCGGGAGAGCCGTGCATGCCGCAGACGCCTCAGAGACCACCTGACCCTGGGCACGGGGAGAAGAGCCGCTGTCGCCAGGGCGGCGAGACACACAGCGACTCCGAGCGCGGCCAGCTGGGCCCCGAGCGCAGGAACACCCATCGTCATGAGCGCCAACTCCAGCCACGACATGAGCGCACAGCCGCCGAGCAACACAGCCGCCAGCAGCGACCAGAGGCCCCGCACTCCCGACATGCCAATGAGAGCCCATGAGGCCACCATGATCAGCAGCAGTGTCAGACCCCAGAGCCATGCCAGACCGGGAAGCCACTCCCCACTCCACGACCCAAACGTCTCCAGATACTCCCCGAGCGAGAACTTGACCAGCAGCGTGTTGGGATAGGCCGGCGGACTGAGAAACGGCGCGGCCGCCTGCGGATCGGGGGTGTACGTCACCCACTCCCACATCGAGAGCAGGGCGAAGGCGACGAAGGCCAGAGCGCCGAGCCAGCGCAGCGCATGCTCGAAGAGCCCCGTGCCCCCGTCGAGCGGGGGCGATGCTTTCGCTTGATCCTCCATGCCGAATGAGTGCATATCGCCCGTTTGAGGTTCTGCCAATGAAGAACATCATGCTCGTCACCCAGGGATGCGACAAGAACACGGTCGACACCGAGTACCTCGCGGGGGCGCTCGCCGCCCGCGGGATGCGACCCCTCTCGCCCGCCACGTGGGACGGCGAGGCGGTGCTCGACGCGATCGTGATCAACACCTGCGGGTTCATCGACGACGCGAAGCAGCAGTCGATCGACACGATCCTGGCCTGGGCCGAGCACCGGGAGGAGCAGGGCGGGCATCCCCGCCTGATCGTGGCGGGCTGCCTCTCGCAGCTCCTCCACGCCCAGTTGGCCGAGGAGCTGCCCGAGGTCGACGCCTTCGTCGGGGTCGGCGCCTGGGATCAAATCGCCGGGCTCCTCGCCCGCCGGGACCACGGCGAACCCTCCCCCATTCCCGAGCCGGACATGCGGATCGACTCGCGCCTGGCCCGCCTGCCGCTCGACAGCGAGCCGCATCGTTTCCTCAAGATCTCCGACGGCTGCAACCAGCAGTGCACCTTCTGCTCGATCCCGCTCATGAAGGGGCGCCACCGCAGCGTCCCCCTCGAGATCCTGGTCGACGAGGCGCGCGGCCTGATTGAGAGCGGCGCCCGGGAGATCAATCTGATCGCGCAGGACCTGACGAGCTATGGGATCGATCTGCTGAGCCGGATTCAGCTCGCCGATCTGATCGAGGCGCTCGATGCGATCGAGGGCGATTTCTGGCTGAGGCCGCTCTACGCCTACCCGAGCCGGATGGACGACCGCCTGATCGAAACCCTGGCGGGGGGACGCCATGTGATCCCCTACCTCGACATGCCGCTCCAGCACGCGAGCGACCCTGTGCTGCGCACGATGCGTCGCCCCGGGGGGCAAGCCGAGATCGAGTCGCTGCTCAGCCGCCTCCGCGCGGCCATCCCTGGCCTCGTGCTGCGCACCACCTTCATCGTCGGCTTCCCCGGCGAGACAGATCGGGACTTCGAGACGCTGCTCGACTTCCTGAGGAATCAGCGCTTCGAGCGCGTGGGGGCCTTCGTGTACCAGCCTCAGGGGGGCACCCCCTCGGCCGAGATGAAGTGCCAAGTGCCCGAGGAGATCCGGGCGGAGCGCCACCACGCCCTGATGATGACCCAGCAGGGCATCGCCGAGGTGATCCAGCGCGAGCGATTCCTCGGCCGGAGGCTCCGCGTCCTCGTCGAGGCGCACGACGAGGAGACGGGACTGTGGCGATCGCGCTCGCACGCCGACGCGCCCGGGGTGGACGGCATCACCTGGATCGAGGCGGGGCGCGACGATCTGCGCCCCGGGGATCGGTGTGAGGTCGATGTCGTTGACACCGATCCCTACGACATGCGCTCTGAACTCGTTGGCAAGTTGGCGTGACCGATTCACCGCGGGACCTTGACACAATCGGTCCAACTCCCGATAAGAGAGACACCTCCGCTCTGAGGACAGAAGACGCTGGCCATGCGCGGTTGCAGGGGTTTCTCGATCATTGAGCTGCTGGTGGCACTGCTTGTTGTCGCCGTGGGCCTCGGTGCGATCCTCAGGCTCTTCGACCAGACGGCCAACACCGCCCATCGCCACGAGCGCCTCACCCAGGCCCGCGCCCTCGGGCGCGGACTGATCGCCGAGTCACAGCCCGATCCCCAGGCAGCCGAGCTCACGCGGCAGGTCCGCGAGGCGGCGAGCCGCGGCGAGACTCTCTGGCCCTCGGAGCCCCGCTCCTTTGAGGGAGTCCCCAGTGGCATCCCTCCCCTGACGTGGCAGTGGCGTTGGACGGGGGATCTCCCCGCCCAGGGGCCGCTCCACCTCGAGCTCTTCATCTCGTCGGACTGGGAGGACCCAGGTGAAACCGTTCGCCTGCCCGTCACCCTCTGAGTCCCTCGCCGGCACCCGACGCGCCGTGACGCTGGTGGAGCTGCTGGTGGCCATGGGCGTCGGCGCCGTCGTGCTCGCCATCCTGTTCAACACCTTCCATCAGACGCAGCGGCTGGCGATCCGCGAGATCACCCGCAACCGCCAGCGCCAGGAGGCGCAGATCCTGACGCACCGCATCAGCGCGATTCTCGCCGGGGCGGTCCCCCTCGCGGCGCTCGACCTGCCGAGTCAACCGCCGGAGATCTTCGAGCCCGACCGCCTGCGCATCGTCTCCTGGCAGGGGGCCACAGCCGACGCACTGTGGATCCACGAGGTCCACGCTGCCGCCGCGAGTGACGAGACACAGTTCGTCCCCATCGAGATCACACGCCTCACCCTCGACGGCACACCCGCACCCGAGCAGCGGCGGACGACCGATCTGCCCTTCCGAGCGGAGTTCGAGTATCTCCCTGTCGGCAACGCGGGCCCCGCCGCTTGGCAACCCTCTCTCGGTGAGGGGGAGTTCCCCTCGCATGTGCGAATCACACTGACCAGTCGGCTCGGCGAGGATCAGGTGAGACCCGTTGTGCTCTCGACGGTCGTGGCCACCGGGGCGAGAGTGCTCCGATGAGACCCCTGAGAGACCGCCGCGCCTTCGCCCTGATCATCGCCCTCGGCACCCTGGCGATTCTGGGCCTGATCGTCAAAGGCGTGGCCGACAGCGTCGTCTTCGAGCGGACCGTGAGCGAGCGCTGGAGTCAGCGCGCCGACGAGCGCCTGGCACTGACGTGGATCGCGCAGGCGCTGGTGGAGGCGGAGTCCCAGGCGGAAACTCCACTGCAGATCTCTGACACCTGGGGTGACACCCCGATCGGAGCGCATCTCGAATCGCTCTCGCCCCAGAGCCCCGTCTATCGCCACTCAGCCCTCGCCCCGCGGGAGGGGGATCGCCTCGCCACCGTGACGATCGGAGAGGAGACGTTCCGGCTCCTGCTGAGGCGGGGCGGCGATGCGCTCCCCCCCACGGTTCACCCCCTTCCCGTTGAGATGTTCACCCCCTCCGAGGAGGCCAGCCCTTGAAAGCGTCGATGTACAAGATCGCCCTGATTTTCTCCGAGTCGGGTTTCCTCGAGGAGGAGCGCTTCCGCGCCATGCTGCGCGAGGCGGGCAAATCGCTGACCGAGATCCTTTTCTCGGACTTCAGCGGCCGCTCGGTCAAGGACCTGATCACCTACGAGATCCCCCTGCCCTTCACCAAGAGCAAGCGCGACCGGATGAAGGCGGAGCTCAGGCGCGACCTCAACATCTCCCCGGAGGAGCTGCGGGCGATTCTGAAGATGCACCCGCAGCGGGTGCCCGAGCTCTGCCAGATCCTCGAGGAGGCCGGCCTGCTCTGGCCCGACACCGCCAAGCAGGTGCGTGAGGGCATCGCGCAGGGCGGCGAGGCGCACATCGAGGCGATGCTGCGCGACATGGTGATCACCGTCGAGACACTGGCCACCTTCATCGGCAAGGAGAACTGGATCTCGCGGGGAGACCGGCGGCGCCGCGCCGCCCACCTCCTGACCCACAACGGGATCCTCGAGGAGGACGTGGTCCAGAGGATCCTGGAGGCGCACGCCAACCAGGAGGGCAGGCTCAGCGACCTGCTCCAGAGCGTCGGGGGAATCAGCCAGTTCGAGCTCCTGCAGGCGATCCGCAGCGACCTCCATCTGCCGAAGGTCAACCTCACCACCACCGAGATCGATCACGAGGTCGTCACCACCCTGCCCGCGCAGTTCCAGCGCCGTCACCTCACGATGCCCTTCAGGCGCATCGATGGGGCCGTCTGCCTGGCGATGAGCGATCCCCTCGACACCGCCCTGACCGACGCGCTCGAGCTCCTGACGGGACAGCCCCACATCGCGCACTTCGCGAGTCAGCGCGATCTCATCGGCAAGCTCAACATCGTCCTCCCCACCGCCGGAAGCGCGCCCGCCATGGCCATCGACGAGGAGGGCGTGCACGTCGATCCCTTCGACTCCTCCATGGGGGCGGAGACGGTGGTCGAGGACATGGAGGAGGACACCGACACCCTCGTCGACAACATCTCCACCGTCGAGCTGGTCTCCACGGTCATCGAGAGCGCCTTCGCCACGCGCGCGACCGACATCCACCTCGAGCCGCTCCAGGACGAGGTCCGCGTCCGTTACCGAATCGATGGGCGCCTCAAGACAATCATGCAGTTCCCCCGCGAGATGCTCCTCCCGGTCGTCTCGCGCGTCAAAGTGCTCTGCGACCTCAACGTCACCGAGCGGCGGCGGCCCCAGGACGGGCACTTCTCGATCGACCTGGGCGCGGACTCCGTCGACCTCCGCGTCTCCGTCCTCCCCACCCATCTCGGCGAGAAGGTCGTCATCCGTGTGCTCGACGAGGCCAACGTGCTCAGAGGCCTCGGGGACCTCGGGATGCCCGACAGCGAGAGGGGACGCATCGGGCGCCTGCTCTCCAAGCCCCACGGCATGCTGATCGTCGGGGGTCCGACCGGATCGGGCAAGACGACGACGCTCTACGCCGGCCTCAACAGCCTCAACTCCGAGGACCGCAACATCGTCACCATCGAGGACCCCGTCGAGTACCGCATCGGCGGGATCAGCCAGATCCAGGTCGATCCGAAGATCGATCTGACCTTCGCCACAGGGCTGCGCGCCACGCTGCGCCAGGACCCCGACATCATCATGGTCGGCGAGATCCGCGACACCGAGACCGCGAAGATCGCGGTCCGATCGGCCCTGACCGGCCACCTGGTGCTCTCGACCCTCCACGCCAACTCGTCGGCGGGGGTGGTGAGCGCGCTGCGCCACATGGGCATCCCCGCCTTCTCGGTGGCCAGCTCGCTGATCGGCGTGATCAGCCAGCGCCTCGTCCGCCGCCTCTGCACCGACTGCCGCGAGGCATTCACCCCGAAAAAGGCTCTGAAGGAGGATCTCGGTCTGCCCCCGGGAACCCGCCGTCAGCTCTGGAAGCCCGTGGGCTGCGAGCGCTGCCTCGACATGGGATACCGCGGTCGCCTGGGCATCTTCGAGGTGTGGGAGATCAACGCCGCCATGCGCGAGGTGATTCTCAACGATGGATCGGAGACCGCCCTCACCGAGGCCGCGCAGTCAGGTGGCATGAGAACCCTGATGGAGAACGCACATCACCTGCTCCACGAGGGGATCACCTCGCCCGCGGAGGTGCTCCGCTCGGTGAGCCTGGACTGACAGGGATCAAGAATGAGGACAGGAGTCTGAACCGATGGCCAAGGACACAGGCGAGAGCCGCGCCCGCCAGCTCCGCGACGCGATCGCGAGCAAGCTGCGCGAGAAGAGCGACCAGGAGACCCTCGCCGGCGGCCAGCCCGCACGCCCCGCCGGCCAGCGCCCATCGGAGCCGCACCATCGGCCCGGTGAACCGGGCGTCGAGCAGCTCACCGTCGGCGAGACGGTGCGACAGATCCTGGGCACCCGCATCTCCCTGACCGGCCCCAAGGTCCAGGACATCGCCACCATGTGCCGCCAGCTGGCCACGCTGATCGACGTCGGCATCCCGCTGCTGCGCAGCATCAAGATCCTGGCCGAGCGCACGCAGCATCCCCAGCTCCGCCAGATCCTGCGGGAGATCGCCGACGACGTCGAGCAGGGATCGCCCCTCTCGACAGCGATGAAGAAGCACCCGCGCATCATCCCCCCGCTGATCACCAACATCGTCCAGATCGGGGAGAAGGGCGGCATCCTGGAGGACACCCTCCGCCGCCTGGCCGAGATCTACGAGCGCAAGGCGGAGATCAAGCGCAAGGTGCTCGCCGCGATGGCCTACCCCATCGCCGCCATCATCGTCGCCATCTCCGTGGTCGCCCTCATCTTCGCCTACGCCATTCCCGTCTTCCAGGAGGTCTACACGCAGAAGGAGAACGTGGAGCTGCCGCGCATCACCCAGCAGGTGATCGCCGTCAGCGAGTTCGTCCGGGGCTGGTGGGCGCTCTACATCCCGCTTCTGGTGCTCATCTTCATCCTCGCCGTCTGGTATGGCCGCACCGTCCCGGGGCGGAGGCTCTACGACCGCCTGCGCCTGCGCCTCCCGATCATGGGCCCGATCAACATCAAGATCAATGTGGCCCGGGTCACACGCACGCTGTCGAACCTGCTCTCGGCCGGCATCCCGCTGCTCGAGGCCCTCAGCTCGACGGCCACCTCCTCCGAGAACGTGATCATCGCCGAGGCGCTGATCCGCACGCGGGACTCCGTCGAGGAGGGCGAGAAGATGGAGCCCGCCCTGCGCGAGAGCCGAGTCATCCCACCGATGGTTGTGGACATGATCGCCATCGGCGACGAGGCCGGGGCGCTGGACAACGTCCTCGACCGGATGGCCGACGTCTACGAGGGCGAGGTCGATGCCTCGCTCAAGGGATTGGTCGCCCTGATCGAACCGCTGCTCATCATCTTCCTCGGAATCGTCGTCATCCTCATCGCCTTCGCCATTCTCCTGCCCTACTGGAACATCGGCGACCTGATCGAGTGATCGGCGCTCTCCGCCCCACGCTGCGGAGAGCGAAAAGGGGATTGGCAACCGGAGCCTGAGAGGGCACCATGCGGCGCCTCGGGCCTCCGCCTGCCCACCGGAGCCCGGCTCGGAGATCATGGCCGCCCACTTCACCCTGAAGCGCCGCATCACCGCCTCCCTGGTCATCGCCCTGGAGTGTCTCGGCACACTCCTGCCCATGCGATGGGCCGTGGCCATCGGCGCCGGCATCGGGTGGATCGCGGGGCACGTGGTGCCCGTCCGCCGCCGAGTGGTGGATGAGAATCTCCGTGCGGCCTTCCCCGACCTGGCACCGCGTGACAGACGGAGACTGTGCCGGGATTTCTATGTTCACTTCGGACGATGGTGCGTGGAGTACCTCTTCATCTCGAGGGGCTCCGCGATCCGCCGGGGTGTCACCTTCACCGAGGAGGGACAGGAGCGCCGCGACGCTCTCCTCGCCGAGGGAAAGGGATTCATCACCGTCACGGGGCACATGGGCAGCTGGGAGCTGATGGGGATGCACTTCGCCCATGAGGGACACCCCATCACCGTCTTGGCCAAGCCGCTGCACAACGGCTATCTCAACCGCCATGTGACCCGATCGCGGGCCCGCAGCGGCCTGGAGGTCATCTTCACTGGCACCGACATGTCCCGCCAGATCAGCGAGCGCCTGGGCCGAGGGAAGATCCTCTGCTTCCTCGCCGATCAGGACTCGCGCCAGTTCGGCACCTTCGTCGAGTTCATGGGGCGACCCGCCTCAACCCCCCGTGGCCCGGCGATGTACGCCCTCAGAGCGGGGTGCCCTCTCTTCCCTGTCTTCACCTTCCGCGAGCGGGGTCTTCGCCACCGCGTCATCTTCGGTGAACCCATCCGGCCACCGAGCGATCCCATCAACACTGACCAGGCGATTCAGGAGATGATGCAGGCCTACACACGGCAGCTCGAGGCGGTGATCCGTCGCCAGCCCGAACAGTACTTCTGGGTCCACCGCCGCTGGAAAACACGCCCCGAGGACATCCGTCCCAAGCGCCGGAAGCGCGCGGGACTCGACCCCTGAGTTGCGGTTGACACGGGTCGGCCTGATTCCCAACCTGAGGGCGTTGAACCACTCCGTGAGATTGATCACAGTGGCAACGGGGGAGCGCGGGTATCATCAGAGTCTGATCTCTGATCCTGGGGAATCACGCCGAAAATGCCCTGGTTTGAGTTCGCCACCCTGCTGATCTACCTGGCCGTTCTCTCGGCTCTGGCCATCTATGGACTTCACCGCTATCACCTGGTGCTCCTTCATCGCCATCACCGCGGCGATGCGGTCCAGGTCATCGACACCTTCTCCACCGAGCCGGTCGTCACCGTGCAGCTGCCTCTCTTCAACGAGCGCTATGTCGCTGAGCGTCTGATCCGCGCCGTCTGCGCCATGGACTGGCCGCGAGATCGCCTCGAGATCCAGGTGCTCGACGACTCGACCGACGACACGTGCGAGATCGTGGCGGGAATCGCCGAGGAGCTCCGCGCAGCCGGACACGATATTCACCACATCCATCGCACCGACCGGACAGGCTTCAAAGCCGGAGCCCTGGACGCGGGTCTCGCCCGCGCGCGGGGGGAATTCATCGCGATCTTCGACGCGGACTTCGTCCCGCCCCCCGATCTGCTGCGACGGACGGTCCCCCACTTCACCGATCGCCGGATCGGGCTCATCCAGGTGCGGTGGGATCACCTCAACCGCGAGCACTCCCTGCTGACGCGGATCCAGGGCCTGATGCTCGACGGCCACTTCGTCGTCGAGCACACCGCTCGCCACCGCTCGGGGCGGTTCTTCAACTTCAACGGCACCGCGGGTCTCTGGCGACGCCAGTGCATCGAGGCGGCCGGCGGTTGGCAGCACGACACACTGACCGAGGACCTCGACCTCTCCTACCGCGCCCAGCTGGCGGGGTGGCAGTTCCTCTATCGCCCCGATCTCACGGCTCCCGCCGAGCTGCCCGCGGAGATCAACGCGTTCAAGAGTCAGCAGCACCGCTGGACCAAGGGCTCCATCCAGACAGGCCTCAAGCTCCTGCCCGCGATCTGGCGCGCGCGCCAGCCGCTGCGCGTCAAGGCCGAGGCGACGTTTCACCTCACCGACAACCTCTCCTACCTCCTGATGCTTGTGCTCTCCCTGCTGATGGGACCGGTGCTCTTCATCCGCCACGCCCATGGGCTCAACTGGTTCTATCTCGTGGACCTGCCGCTGTTTCTCTCGGCCACCATGTCGGTCGCGGCCTTCTACCTCTGCGCGATGAGCGAGATCGACGGCGGCCGGCGGCAGCGCGCTCTGCTCCTCCCCGCGCTGATGGCCATGGGCATCGGACTGTGCGTCAACAATGCCAGGGCGGTGATCGAGGCGCTGCTCGGACACGACTCGCCCTTCGTGCGAACACCCAAGCACTGCATCGAGGGACGCCGGGCGCGCTGGACTCACCTGCGCTACCGGGCCGCCGTCAACGCTCTGCCGGCACTCGAGGTGGGGCTCGGCCTGTGGTTCTTCTTCCTCTGTGTGTGCGCCACTCTCTTCGGCCAGTGGCTCGCTCTCCCCTTCCTGGCTCTCTTCACCGCGGGGTTCCTGATGGTCGGCCTCATGAGCATCGGTCAGCGCACCCTGCTGCGCTGGCGACACTCATGAGCCCACAGCGGTTGATCTCCCGCCGATCGTTCCTGGCCGGCTCATTGACCCTCGCCGCCGGCTGCACAGGCCTCCCCCTCCTCCGCTCCCCCGCGCCACCGCACCGCATTCTGGTGATCGGAGCGGGGCTCGCAGGCCTCTCATGCGCACTGGACCTCGTGCGTGCAGGGCATGAGGTGACAGTGCTCGAGGCCACGGGACGCGCCGGAGGACGCGTTCAGACAGTCCGTGGATTCCGGTCGGCCCAGTGGGGCGAGCTCGGCGCCGAGCACTTCGGCCAGGGGGACCTCGCGGTGCGCAGCTGGGCCTCCGAGCTCGGCGTGCCCGTCGCAGAGACTCCCCTCACCCACGCGATCCGTTGGCGGGGCACGACACACACACAGCAGACGGACGATCCCCTCGTCCGAGAGGCGTGGCGGATCTGGTCCGAGTGGCCTCGGTGGCAGAGCACAGGCTGGGTCTCAGAGTACGACGATCTCAGCCTGCGCGAGCACTTCGAGCTCGAGGGCATCGACCCCACGGTGATCGAGATCCTCGCGGTTCTGGCCGAGGGCAGACTCGGGATGCCGCTGGAGGAGATCTCGGTTCCCCAGGCGCTCGCGGACGCCCAGGCCTGGCGTGACACCCCCATGCGATTTGCCCAGGGAGCGGAGTCGCTGCCGGCCGCCATGGCCGAGAGACTCGGCGAGCGCATTCTCTGTCACAGCGCCGCTGTGCTGATCGAGATCAACGACCAGGCCGTGGCGGTGACGACTCACACAGGCGAGCGGCTCTTCGCCCACTTCGGAGTGCTCGCCATTCCGCCCCGCCTCCAGTCGGAGATCGAGTTCGATCCCCCTCTGCCCAGCGACACCGCAGAGGCCCTCGAGGAGATCCAGATGGCCCCCGCGCACCGGGTGCTGCTTCAGTTCCAGCATCGCCTGTGGGAGATGGGGGGCGACGGGGCCCCGGAGAGTCTCTTCACCGACATGCCCCTGGGGCATGTGTTCGACGCGACGGCCCATCAGGGCGGAGAGAGGGGAATCCTTCGGGTCACCGCCTCATGCCGACTCCCCGAGGAGGTCGCGGAGCGGGAGGAGCGCGGGAGGCACCGTCTTTTCGTCACTTGGCTCGATGAGATCTGGCCTGGCCTCTCGGAGGAATTCGACCTCGGGGCCTCCTGCGACTGGTCGGCGCAGCCCTGGACGCGGGGAGCGCGCAGTCTCTGGAGCCGAGGGCAGCTGACCTCGCTTCAGCCCCATCTGACTCGCCCGATCGCCCATCTCCACTTCGCCGGAGAGCACACCGCCCCCCAGCCAGGCACGATGGATGCCGCCCTCACCTCCGGGCGCCGCGCCGCACGGGAAATCCTTCACGCGATGCTCTGAGGGAGGTTATTGAGCTCTGCAGAGAAAATGCATTTCATTTCAACACAGTTTTTGTAGGGGCGCAGCATGCTGCGCCCGTGCCATGCGGCCCCTGAGAGGTGGGCGCAGCATGCTGCGCCCCCACAGCGCGGTGCATTGAGGGTGCATAGCTGAATAATGAACAGGGATCGAGCCGACCCAACCGCAAAAGCCCAAGCGCTGTCGTGAATCCCCAAGACCACGCCCTGGGGCAGGCCTCTCCGCCAGATCTCATGTGATTGAATCTGTTGAACTTGTGCCTCTCCGGCCAACCTTTGCCCATGGCATGGGTCTTGTACTCCGTAGAGGATGTGATCTGAAGGAAAGAGCGATGACACGCAGATCCCCTTCTCCCAAACCGCGGGCCCGGAAATCGCCGGAATCCAATCCCCCGGGGAAAGATCAATCCCCGGCTGTGGACTGGATTCAGCTGCTGGCCCTCTCCATCACGGGCGTGGCCATCCTGATGCTTCTGACGGTGGGCATCAGCGCTCAGACCAGCACCGAGGTCATCGATTTCTCCGATCCCAATGTCCGCGAGGCTCAGCTGCGCGCCCATCGGGAGCGCGTGTCCAATCTCCTCGAGCAGCGCAGACTGGAGCGAGAGCAGGAGGCGCAGAGGCCCACGGGGGGTCAGGACATGAGTGAGGGCGAAGACGCCGCGGCCCGCGCGCGAGAGCGCGGGAGCAGCGGTGTCGCCGCCTCCGAGCGCCTGGGAGCCCGCGGCGCGGCCGAGCTCCACAGCCTGCCTTTCAACGTGCTCTGTGAGATGGGAGAGCGTTTTCTGACGGCGGTCACCCTGGTCAACACGAGCGCCTCTGAGATCGACCATGTGTCACTGAATCTCTCCTTCGATCCCCTGGTCATTCGCCCCCTGCAGGTGTCCGACGTCGACCTCCGCCCCCTGATCGCCGGTGAGCCCCTCCTGGAGGCCGATCTCCGCACTGGGACCATCCACTTCGAGGCGGAGTTTCAGCGCCCCTTCAGCGGCGCCGTCCTCGATCTGCTGATCTTCGAGTGGGAGGCACTGGTTCCCACGCCCCGGACCCGCATTCAGCTCGTCTCCCGCAGTGGTGAGCCCTGCGTGCTCACCCGCGCGGGCCGAGACATGCTCGGAGCGCCCGGGGATCCCAGCGATGGGGTCATCGGCACCGAGATCGCCGTCAACCATCACCACAGCGATGACCTGAGAGGCGCCCTTTTCATCGATGACCCGGAGAGCCTGCGGACCGTTCAGGGGGTGACGCCCCACGGCGGTGTGGAGCTCGCGCTGGTCAGTGACACGCGCCAGCCTCAGATCGGCGAGCCCTTCGCCGTCGATGTGGTGTTCACCAATCCCCTGGAGACGCCGATCGACGATCTGCGCTTCGCCCTCCGCTACGACCCGAGCGTCCTCGAGGTGCTCGACGCCGCCCCCAGCGAGTCGCGCCAGACGGGAGACAACTGGATCGTCGGTGGCGTCAACCTCCACGACGCCCCCTTCCGTCGGGATTTCCCGTTCGACTTTCACCTGCGCAACGAGGCCGACAATCTGATCGGCCTCGCGGATTACCGCATGGGGCTCAGTGAGCCCCGTCCCCTCAACGATGGCACCGTCGCGCGGATCTACCTCCGAGCCATCGCCCCCATCGATCGAACCGCGCTGACATTCGTGCACGGCGATGACATGAGGTTCCCGGTGACCTCGGTGCGATGCCTGGGCATCGATGTGCTCGGGGACCTCGGTGTCCCAGATGACGGCACTCACGATCTGTCGCTGCGCGTCGCACCGGAGCCGGTGACCACCGCCTCCGAGAGTGCGCACGAGCCCACCGGGGGCTGAGAACTCTCATCCCCTCTCTCCCCGCCGCGGCCCGGCCGGTGCTTTCTCCCTCCCCTCATCGGCCGGGCCCATGCTTCTCGGCATCAGTGGAGCTGAAGCGCCGACACCTCGACGGTCGCCTCGCGGGGGGTGATCAGACGCCAGCGGACCGCATCGGCAAGTGCAATGGCGTCCCGCTCGGGGCGGGGGCTCCCCGTGACCGAGGACGTGTCGAGAGTCACCGCACCTCCCTGACCCCTGTCGAACTCGAACTCACCCAGCGGGATCCAAAGCGCCGCCTCCGTGACCCCATCCTGATCCACGGTGAGAGCCGTCACACCCTCGGCATGACTCACGCGCCAGGTCACATCGCTCGCATTGGCATCCTCTCCCCACGCCGCCGCCACCTCATAGAGTCCGGCGACCGGGAGCCAGGGGCGGAAGGTGGCCGAGGCTGCCACCTCGGCGGAGACGGCCCGGGCGCTGTTCGCCTCGAGCACGGGCACACGCGACTTCGACGAAGTCCCCTCCCAGGGACCCGACAGCTCGGTGTAGAGACCCGGCAGCTGTGGAGCCTGACCGATCCCCACGCTCTCGATGATCAGATCCGGCGTGGAGAGCAGAGGCAGATGAGGCGTGCAGACGTGGACATCGTCGATCCACCATCCATCACCCACCGCCCCATTGGAGTCGCTGAACAGCCTCCAGCGGATCCACACCTGAGGGGACCCCTCCCAGCGGCTGAGCGGAACGCGGGTCCGGCGATAGGGAAACGATCCCAGGTACAGCGTCTCCACCCGCTCCCACACCGCGCCATCGGTCGAGACCTCGACCGCTCCCCCATCCTCGAGAGTCACCCCCGCGCGATAGAGCTCGTTGCCCGGGCTCTGAGCGAACTCGTGCTGCATGGCGAAGCTGAGCTCAGGACTCACGGCACCGGAAAGATCCAGAGGCGTGGCGAGAGTGAGAGAGATATCGGTGTTGGGTGCATAGGCCCCCGCCACACTGTCGTGATAACAGAAGTTCCCGCTGAAGGCCTCGACCTGATCGGTCCGCGTCCAGGGTGCATCGGCGCTCCACGCGCCGGAGTCGGACTCGAAGTCGTCGAAGAAGAGCGTGGTCACCCCGGCGGTCGTCACAGTGCAGAGATTCGAGAGAGGACCCAGGTTCCCCACCTCATCGACCGCGCGGACACCCACATGGAAAGTCGCTGAGGGGGCCATCGTCTCACCATTCACACGCGAGAGAGGCAGCGTGACAGTGGTGCCGCCCGCCGCGGGGAGGGGGATGTCCCACGCCCGGGGCGCAGCGTCCCACGACTCCTCGGTCAGCGGCTCGGTGTCGACTCTCACATCCCAGCGCGCGGGGGTGCCCATCGCCCCGTCGTCACCCGGCGCGGTGAAAAGGACCCGTGCCCCCAGGGAGGCGAAGTCGCGCACGCGGAGATCGGTCACCGCGCCCGGGGCGACCGCGTCTGCGGCGAGGGGTCCCACCGCGCTGAGCCTCCCGTTGGAGAGAGTGGCCCCATCGACCGCTGCGGGGTGATCCACCCCTGCGCGGATGCGCTCGATCACCTCGCGGGGCGAGGCAGAGGGGTGGACTGATCGCACCAGGGCGGCTGCACCGCTCACGTGCGGCGCGGCGAAGCTCGTCCCCCCCCAGAGGCGAAAGCCTGAGGTCTCATCGCTGCTCGGGTGATTGACGGTCGAGGTCAGGGGGACCGACGGGGCGAGAACATCGACGGTGTTCGCGCCGAAGTTCGTGAAGTCGGCCGACTCATCGGAGCGATTGGATCCCCCCACCGCGATGAGATTGGGGAGCCCGTGGGTCGCGGGGTAAAACCGATTGCGATCGACACGGATGCCATCGTTGCCCGCGGCGGCGACCACGATCACACCCGCGTCACCGGCGCGCGCGTAGGCCTCGGCCTCGAGCTCACTGAATTCGAAACCGCCGTAGCTCGCATTGATCACGTCCGCTCCGCGGTCCGCGGCGTAGTCGATCGCCTCGATCAGATCGTCCAGCGTCGCGGAGCCCCCGAACACCCGAAGGGGCATGAGACTGACCTGCCAGCAGACACCGGCGCCCCCGAAACCGTTGTCGCCCACCATCCCCGCCACCCCCGCGACGAAGGTGCCATGGTCGCTGGTCGACATGGGATCCCCGTCACCGGCGGCGAAGTCATATCCATGGACGTCATCGACATAGCCGTTGCCGTCGTCATCGACGCCATTGCCCGGTGTCTCACCCGGGTTCACCCAGAGATTCCCCGCCAGGTCGGGGTGGTCGAGATCGAGCCCGGAGTCGATCAGGGCGATCACGACCTCCGGGGAGCCGACGGTGATCTCCCACGCCTCCGTCGCGTCGATGTCCATGTCGCCCACAGCGTCCCAGAGATTCCACTGGTCGGTGGCGAAGAGAGGGTCGTTGGGGAAGACCTCACAGAGCTCGCGGATCAGATTCGGCTCGGCGATGCGCACCGTGGGATTGCGCCGAAGCATCGAGAGCGCCTGGGCAACCCCCGTCTTCGCGGGGAGTGCCCACCGCTCAGGGCGGTCCGGGGCACGGGATTCCCGGAGGCATTGGAATCCGCGCCGGCTCAGGCTGACGCGGGCCGCCGAGCGCTGAGGGCCCTCGCGCCAGGCGATCAGCACCTCGCCCGGGACATGGGCGACCTGGGCAGGCAGCGGTGTGAGCAGCGAAAGCGACAGCGCCGCAGCAGCGCCCCAGAGATGAGGGCGGTTCACGATGAGTCCCCGCTCAGCCCCTGCTCCGAAGAGGTCATCTCATCGGCGCCCACCACCCGATTTCGTCCGGCATGTTTCGCGGCGTAGAGCGCCTCGTCCGCCATCCGAATCAGCGTCTCGGAGTCCTGGGCGAGGCGTGGGAGAGAGGCGACCCCGAGGCTGACCGTGAGCCGACCGCCCGGTTGGAGCTCACCCGCCTCGAAAACGTGACTCTCGATCGCCGAGCGGATCCGCTCCGCCGTGCGCTTCGCGCGCTCGAGAGGAGTGCGGGGCAGGAGAACCGTGAACTCCTCGCCCCCGTAGCGGACGCAGACATCGAGCGATCGCACACTCTGATTGAGCAGATCCGCCACATCGCGGAGCACCGCGTCCCCCCGCTGATGCCCCTGGGTGTCGTTGTAGTGCTTGAAGTGGTCGACATCGATCATGATCAGGCTGAGCTCGCTGCCCAGGGCCATCGTGCGGCCCACCTCATCGGCCAGATGCTTGCTCAGGTACCCGCGGTTGTAGAGGCCCGTCAGCTTGTCGCGATCCGACTCCGCCGCGCGGGAGCGGGCCGCCGTGCGCAGAGCGGTCGCCATGCTGAGGCGCTGGTTGGCGGCGCGCAGCACCGAGTTGATCTCCACGACCAGGGGATCGATCATCGAGTCCTCGGGGATCGAGAGGGAGTGGAGCTCACCCTCGTCCGCGCGCTCGGCGAGCTCGGAGCGGACCTGACGGATCCCCTCCCAGAGACGGCGCCGCGCGATGACGCCGCCGATGGCCAGGCCAAAGAGAAGACCCGCCAGCATCGCGACCAGCCGGTTCGACTTCGCCTCGGGGAGCAGATCACCATGGAGGACCACGAGGGCCAGCAGAAGACCCACCACCCCGAGAGCCCAGCCGAGCGGATGACCCGCACCCGACCTGCGTCGATGGGAGGGAGCATGCGGCGACGCGGGGTGCCGCATCACAGCAGCCGCGCTGCGCTGATGCGATCGAAGCGGAACAGCAGATGGGTGCCGCGCTGCGAGGAGAGGGCGTAGAGTCGATCGCCCTCGATCGACTGGGGAGTGAGAGTCTCGGTGATCGGCTCTTTGCCGCTGCGGTGATGGGTCACCTCGATGGGCAGCTCATGCTCGATGGCGTACTCCACCATGGAGCGGACGTCCTCGGGCTCATGTGATGGATTGGGCCCCGTGAAGGCGAAACGACCCGCTGGCCGGGAGGGGCTCTTCTCCAGGAGCTTCTCCAGCTGCAGACGATGGCGCTCGGTGGTCTGCTCCACGCGCCTCCTCAGGGCCTGGGCGTGCCGCCGCAGGAAGCGCTTGGACATGGTGTCGGCGTACTCCTCGAGCGCCTGGAGGCGGGGACCTCTGGGCTGCATCCGCTTGATCACGCTCCTCATCCGACCCTCGGAGAGGTCGATCCCCATCTCCTCCTCCAGCGAGGCGAGAAAGCGCATCCCGGCGATGGCGAGAAACACATCGCGCTCGGAGAGCTTCATCGAGATCTTGCCCACCTCGGCGGGGAGCGAGGCATCGCTGTCGACCTCCACCGAGTGCCCGAGGCGCTCGATCTCCTGGGCCACACGGACGAGATCGGCGTGGGGGTGAAAGAGAATCACCTGGTCACCGACCACCTCGCGGATCTCCGGCTTGATCCTGCGGTTGGTGCAGATCGCGGCCAGCGTCACCGGGTCATCCACATGCAGCACACCGCCCCCCGCTGAGATGAAAAGCGATGTCTGATTGCGCGAGGCCTCCTGAATCAGATGCTCCACCGTCTCGGGCAGCGGAACCGACGAGCCCGACCGCAGAAGCCCGAGGATCTCCTCGGTGGACAGTCCCATCTCCAGCCCATGGCGCAGACTCTCCGGCGTGAGGGTCAGGGTCGCCATCACATCCATGGTCTTGACCTCGCAGACCCCCAGCAGCCGACTCAGCGTGGTCAGCGAGAGATCCGGGGGGGCGAGGATCTCCAGATTCGGCTGCACGGTGAACTGGGTGCCATCGAATCGAAGAGGGGCCGCATCCGACAGATCGCTCTTCGCGCCGTTGCCGAGAAGACGGAGGGCGGCGTCTCCCATCTCCGTGACACGGAAGAGGAGATGCGTGTGCTCCGCGGTCTTCAGCCTCTGCCGCAGCCTGCGCCGTGGTCCACCCACCGGCAGGTTCCCGCGGTTCTGAACCGCCTCGAGATGACGCCGGCTGTCCGAGCCGACCGCCACGATTCCCAGCCAGTGAAGCGAGTCGACGACGATCGACTCCGCGATGAAAAACGGGGGCCGGTTGAATTTGCCCAGCGCCCGCTGCGCCCGGCGCGGCACCGCCAGCGCCACCTGGGGCAGAAGAACATCGGCGAAGGCGCTGAACTCCACCCAGTGACCGTGGGGCAGACTCATCAGGCACTCGACCGCGAGGCGCCGGAACTCGGTGATGTCCAGCAGATGCTGAACCTTCGTGTCGGTGTGGGCGACGTCGCCCTCGTGGAACTCCTCGTTCCACGCCGACGTCCGCGCCCACAGCTGCACCAGGTCGGCATAGGCGCGTGCCGGGTGAGCCGCCCAGGTCTCGAAGCGGTCGCTGACCTGCCAGCGCTCTCCCACCGGGACGATCAGGCCGAGCTCGATGGAGCACAGCGCCAGGAAGCGGGCGTACTTGATCGTCTTGCCCGGAGAGAGCGTCGGGAGAATGCGCTTGAGATCGTTCTTGCCCACTCCCCCGTTGGCGAGGCGGCGGACAGAGTGCCGCCGCACGTGCGAGACGAAGATCACCATGTCGCGCAGCATCTGCGTGCCGCTGTCGAGCACCGCCGCCGGGGCGTGCTTGCCCCCCGCCGTCGCCGTGTCGAGCTGCGTCAGGCCGCGCCGGTCCTCGCGGAAACCACTGCGCACCACATGCATGATGTCCTTGGGCACCATCAGAAGATCGGCGTACTTGTTGGCCCCCTTCGCGGCGATGAAGAGAAGGCCCGACTGATTCAGAAGGCGATTGAGCAGGTCGACCTTCGAGTGATCGAAGTGGCGCTGGAAGCCGAGGTCGATCAGGTCACTGTAGATGCAGACCCCGCCCCGGCGCATGATCTCGTGGAGAAGCTCGCGCTCCTCGGACGGCAGGCGCTGGAGGTGGGCCCGGAGAATCGAGGGCTTGAGCAGCGAGTGGCGGACAAGATGCCGCAGGTAGTCGCGCTTGGTCGCCTTCGGCGTCAGCCCCAGCCCCTCCACGGCGATCCGCTCGAGCTGCTCCGTCGAGAGGTCATGGAGGAACTGACCCAGATAGCCCCTGAAGTGGGCGTAGAGATCAATGTGGCGCAGGAGAAGATCCGGGAGCCCGTAGTAGTCGTCCGACGTCAGCCCCGAGGTGGTCGAGTCGCGGAACACCAGGCCGCTCTCGATGAGCGGGGCCAGGGCGCGCCGGGCCGCCCGCGTGTCGCCCCCGAAGCAGCGCCGGGCCAGCTCGCGCAGGCCCAGGTCGCCCCCGTGAATCGCCAGGAAGATGACAAGCCGGCGGCGCCCCTCCGAGAGCGTGTCCCAGAGACACTGGAAATGCACTTTGGCCTGCATGCGGGGATAGAGATGCTCGATGAGCGTGTCCCGCCCGGCCTCCGCCGGCGGGGTCTCCCCGTCGCACCCCCAGGCCTCAGCGATCTTGACCAGCTCGGTCGCCGGGCGACGTCTGAGCGCTGTCTTGAGTTTCATCGTCCCTCCGCCGCACGTCCCCTGGTCATCACGAAGCGGGCGGTCCCGCTCTTCACTTCTTCAAAGCTCTGATGAGCCGCAGGATCCTACAGATCTCAGACACGCATGATCAAGGGAAAACCCAGGCCCTCAGTGCCACCGATCACCAAAGAGAGCAGCCGGAGCCCTTTGCGAGCCCCGGCTGCGATGAAGGCTCTGATCTGTCAGCTCTCGGAGTCGCCCTTGGACTCGCCCCCCTCCGCCCCACCGGGCTCCGCATCGCCCCCCCCCTTGGACGGGGAGAGCTTGAGGCCGGCCAGCTTGAGGGCCTCGCCCAGGTTGGCACCGCCGTGGGTCGAGCCCGACCGCGTGTACTGGGCGATCTCTCGGCGCTCGATGTCACGCAGGTAGGCGCGGCGTGAGAGGGTGATCTTCTCCTGACGGGGATCGGCCTTGAGGATCTTGATCGTGACCTCGTCTCCCGGCTTCAGGACGTCCTCCACCTTCTCCACACGCCCCTCATCGAGATGGGAGATGTGGATCAGCCCCTCGACTCCCTCGGCGAGCTCGACGAAGGCCCCGAAGCTGACAACACGCGTCACCTTGCCCGAGCAGTGCGAGCCGACCGGATTCGATTTGATGAACGAGACGTACGGCGACTCGGACAGCTGCTTGTGCCCCAGCGAGATCTTCCGGTTCACCCGGTCGATCTTGAGCACGACCACCTCGATCTCTTCGCCCACCTGGGCGACACTCTTGGGATCGGTGCCCTTGCGCTCCCAGGAGAGATCGCTCTGGTGCACGAGTCCCTCGATGCCCTCCCGGATCTCGATGAACAGACCGAATCCGGTGACCGAGGTCACCTTGCCCCTGATCTTGGTGCCCACGGGGAACTCCGCCTCGATCTCGGCCCAGGGATCGGCTGTGATCTGCTTCAGACCCAGCGAGAGGCGGCGCTTCGACCCGTCGATCTCGAGCACCTGGGCCTTGATCTGGTCGCCGATGCTGACGAACTCCGTGGCCTTCCGGCGCCCCGTGCTCCAGCTCAGATCCGACGTGTGGATGAGACCCGTCAGGCCCTCCTCCACGCGCACAAAGGCCCCGTAGGAGGTGACGTTGACCACGACGCCGGAGACGACCTCTCCGACATGCAGGCGCTCCACGGCCGTCTCCCAGGGATCGGGCAGCGTGCGCTTGCGCGAGAGCGTGATCTTGCCCGTCTCGGGATTCATCGCCTGGATCTTCACCGAGATCTCCTCGCCCAGACCACACACGTCCGCCGGGGAGAGACCCCGCTCCCAGCTCAGCTCGTCGCGCGGAACCAGGCCGTCGAAGCCACCCAGATCCACGAACACACCGAAGTCCGTGATGTTCTTGACCCGCCCCCTGATCTCCTCGCCCACACTGAACTGGGAGAAGAACTTCTCGCGCTCCTCGGTCTGACGCCGCTCGAGCCAGGCGCGGCGCGAGACCACCGCCCGGCGGCGACCGCGGTGCAGCTCGAGAACGAGCACCTCGACCTCCCGACCGACCCAGGGCTCGAGGTCGCCCACCCGGCGTATGTCGAGATGGCTCGCGGGCATGAAGCACTCGATGCCGAGGTCGACGATCACCCCGTTTTTGACCATCTTGATCACGCGGCCGGTCAGGGGATCGCCGCCCGCCAGGGCCGCGTCGAGCTGAGCCAGGGCCGCCTGAACAACCGCCTTGCGGCGGGAGGCCGTCACCTGACCCGTGTCCCCATCGCGGCGAAGGACCAGAACATCCACCCGGTCGCCGACCGCATTGGTCAGATTCCCTGCGGAGTCCTTGAACTCATCGAGCGGGACCACTCCCTCGGTCTTGTCGCCGAGGTCCACCAGGACGCTGTCTCCTGTGATGCTCACGATGGTGCCGAGCACAAGATCGCCGGTGCCGACCTCCCCGAGCTGGTCGTACTCGGCCAGCATCTTGTCGAACTCCTCGTCGCTCATCTCGTCCTCGACGGAGTCGCCGGACTCAGCCCCCGCGGTGGGACTCTCGATGCCCGCCGGTGGTGCAGCGGGAGAGGGGGGATCGGCGTCGCTCTGAGGTGCCGTGGGAGCCGATGCCTCGGCGGGATTTGCCTCAGTGGTGAGATCTCCGGTGCCCGCGTCGGCGGGCGTCTCACTCTTTTCGAGTCGATGGGTCGGATCAGGATTCTGGGGGTCCACAGGGGATTCCTCCGGGTTCGATGAGGTTTGATGATGTCAGTGGCTTGATTTTGATTCGGCGCATTCTGACCTGGTGGCCTCCGTGGGCTCTGCGCCCATGGGGCATTGAGGCCCCTGGGGGTTCGATGACTCGGAACACCCAGAGGCGGACGACGTATTCTGCTGAGAAATCCTCGACTGTCCACCCAAAGATGCAAGCTCGTCCATCAGGGCCTGGACGATGGCCCGGGCGGGCCGCTCATCCGCAGGACCGAGCGCTCTCCACCTCTCAGGCGTGCGGGGCTCGCCCCACTCAATCCGTATCTTTCTGGGGCGAGGGAACTTGGCCCCCCGCGGAAAGGCCCGGTGGGCTCCGCTGATGTGGGCACAGATGATGGGAACTCCGGCCTGCAGGGCCAGAAGCCCCACGCCGGGCTTGGCCTCTCCCAGTTGGCCGTCGGGTGAGCGGGTTCCCTCGGGAAAAACGACGAGCGCCTTTCCCTCCTCCAGCAGTGCGAGGGCACGCTGGAGCGCCTCCCGATCGCCCTGCCCCCTCGCCACCGGGATGGCCTGAAGCCGTCGGAGCAGTCCACCGAACAGGCGGTTCTTGAAGAGACTGGACCGCGCGAAGAAGTGCAGATCGCGCGGGAGGGCAGCGTGTCCCACCAGAATCGGGTCGAGATGACTCGTGTGATTGGCCACGATCAGAAGCCCGCCCCTGCGGGGCACGCGGTGCCGCCCCCGAACGCGGATGCGGAAATACAGCCAGAGGAGAGGGGGCACCAGAATCCTGGCCAGACGGTAGGTCAGAGTCACGATGCACAGGGTCTCAGGCTGGAGTCGTGACCCTCGGTGAGGTGGTGACCTGGGCCAAAAGCGTCTCGACCACCGTCCCGAACGGCAGTGAGGTCGTGTCCACCACCACGGCGTCGTGGGCGATGCGCAGCGGACCCACCGGCCGGATCCGATCGCGCCGATCGCGCTCCATGATCTGCTGGGTGAGCTCGTCGGAGTCCACCCACATCCCCTTGGCGATCAGCTGCTCCGCACGCCGCTGCACACGCTCGCACAGAGAGGCGTCCAGATAGAATTTCCATCGCGCCCGCGGGAAGACCACCGTCGTGATGTCGCGCCCGTCCATCACGACCTGACCTCTCTCCCCGAGGCCCTGCTGGTGGGCGACCAGCAGCCGGCGGACCGACGGCGTGTCGGCCACATGGGCCGTGGCCACCGAGATCTCATTGGTCCGAATCGCGAGGCTCACATCGCGCCCGTCAAGCCAGACGCTCGGGTCGCCGCTGGGGTCGGGCCGCAGCTCGATCTTGGCTCCGCGCGTCAGCTGGGCCAGGGCAGGCTCATCGCGAAGCGAGAGCCCCTGCTCCACCGCCGCCAGGGTCACCGCCCGGTACATCGCCCCCGTGTCGATGTACACCCATCCGAGCCGCGCGGCCAGGGCCCTGGCCACGCTGGACTTGCCCACGCCACCGGGGCCGTCGATCGCCACGATGTCGAGAGAGGCGTTCGGGGACTGGGGGGCGTCGGCCACAGAGCGAGCTCCTGGACAGTGGTGTGGAGTGGGCGCCATCCGCCGCGCGGATTCTTTGTGGTGCGCGTGGCATGGTCAAGGGGTTTGTCCGGACCTGCGAACCTGAAAGGGAGACAGAGAAGAAAAAGTCCCCGCCACAGGCAGTCTGTGGCGGGGATGGGAAGCTGTGAGGATCGAGAGCTGCCGCGAGATCAGTTGTAGAGGGACCACTCGCTGACAGCGGTGGGGGGGGAGAACTGAAGCGTGGTGGGAGTGAGACCCAGTGCAGTGTAGTCGGGATCAGTGCCGTGATGATCCTGAGGAGTCGGAACCGGCGGAAGCGTTTGGTTTGAGAAGAAATTGCCGTCGGCGGAGACGTAGGCCGTGAAGACATAGAGGACGGTGCTGTCGTCGATCGTGCCCGGGATATCAGCGAGCGGAATGGCGAACTCCATGCCCGTGGTGACGGAGGCCGGATCTGTGCCCGTGGCGGGGAAACCGATCCCCGTTCCCTCCACACCCAGGACATTGGACTGGTCGAGGGCAAACGTGTACCCCGAATAGGCGTCGTCCATCACGGTGTCGGTCGGAGCATCGTCCGTCACCTGATCTGGAGAGCCGGAGTCCAGCGCGACAGTTCCCGTGACGAGATTCGCCACCTGGAGGCGATAGTCGAGGAGAAGGGGATCGGAGCCACCGGAGTCTCCGAACTTGAGAGCAACGATGAGATCCACGTTCATGATGCTGGGGAATGTCATGCCCCCGATGCCGTTGCCCGCCGACTGAAAGATGCCGTCTCCGCCCGAGATGCCGGAGAACGTGCCTGACTCACCACCGGTCTCGGCGATGTTGTCGATGAAAATGTAGTATCCGTTCCAGTTGTCCTCAACATTGCCGGTGGAGAGGATGTAGAGGTTGGTGGCGTCATGGGCTGCATAAAGAGCATCGAGCTCGCCCCCCGCGGTGTCGAGGATCCCGGAGTTGGCATCGCCAAAGCTCGTGTTGGCGTTTTGAACGGCAATGGCAGCCCCATATCCGACATCAACCGTCCCATCAATGGTGGCAGTGATCTCGGGAATCTCAGCCAGAGCCGTGGACACAGTCAGGGCTGACAGGATCAGCAGACCAGTGACCAGAGAAAATCGAATAGACAGGTTCATCAAAGTCTCTCCTCTCCCTGTGGTCGAAACGCAGACCGTGTCTCGACCCAGAACAGAACGTTTTGGCGAGACCGTCCAAAGAGCCATTTGGACCGCTCTCATTCCCCAGTGAAATCGGTCCACATTCCCCTGTCAAGTGCTATCTTCCTGGTTGTTACAAATCCCGACCGATTGGGGACAGCCATTGCCGATGCTTCACACCAGCCGTCTTGGGGCCTTTGCCCAGCAGCCGCTTCCCAGACAGGCGGACCCCGGCAGGGAGCACTCGCTCTCCTCGGCTCGCCCCCTCACAGCCGATTCTCTCTCAGCACGACGAAAGTCCATGGGACCTGCCCCCTCTGTCCGCTCTGCTTGACATGGCGGGGAGGGGATCACTACGGTTCCAGACTTGGCGCTCTGAGCGAGCATGCCCATTCAGATTTTGACGGAGCACATGATGACTGTCGCCACCAAGCAGGATTTCAAGGTCAAAGACCTCAGTCTGGCCGACTGGGGCCGCCGGGAGATCGAGGTCTCCGAGCACGAGATGCCGGGCCTGATGGCCCTGCGGGAGAAACACAGCGCGGAGAAGCCGCTCAGAGGCGCCCGGATCATGGGCAGCCTCCACATGACGATCCAGACGGCCTGCCTGATCGAGACCCTCCGCCTGCTCGGCGCCGAGGTCCGCTGGGCCTCATGCAACATCTTCTCGACCCAGGATCACGCCGCGGCGGCCATCGCGAAGGCGGGCATCTCCGTGTACGCCTGGAAGGGTGAGACCCTCGAGGAGTACTGGTGGTGCACCAAGCAGGCGATGACCTGGCCCGACGGCGAGGGCCCCGACCTGATCGTCGACGACGGCGGAGATGCCACCCTCCTCGTCCACCGGGGCGCAGCGATGGAGAGGCGCTTCGCCGAGACGGGCGAGATGCCCGCCCCCCTCGAAACGGACATCGAGGAGCTCCGGTGCGTCGACAAGACTCTCCGCGAGTCGCTGGCCACCGACCCCACATTTTTCACCCGCGCGGCCAAGCGCATCCGCGGCGTCAGCGAGGAGACGACCACCGGGGTCCACCGCCTCTACGAGATGATGCGCGAGGGCACGCTGCTCTTCCCGGCGATGAATGTGAACGACTCGGTGACCAAGTCGAAGTTCGACAACCTCTACGGCTGCCGCGAGTCGCTGGCCGACGGCATCAAGCGCGCCACCGACGTGATGGTGGCGGGCAAGGTGGTCGTCGTCCTGGGCTACGGCGACGTGGGCAAGGGCTGCGCTCAGTCGATGCGCGGCTTCGGTGCGCGCGTGCTGGTGACCGAGATCGATCCGATCTGCGCGCTCCAGGCGGCCATGGAGGGCTTCGAGGTCCTCACCGTCGAGGACGCGCTGCCCGAGGCCGACATCTTCGTCACCGCCACGGGCAACTGCCGCGTGATCCGCCTCGAACACATGCGGGGGATGAAGGATCAGGCGATCGTCTGCAACATCGGCCACTTCGACAACGAGATCGAGATGGCCCAGCTCGAGCGATCCGACGCGGAGAAGACCACGATCAAGCCCCAGGTGGACCGGTGGACCTTCCCCGACGGGCACTCGATCTTCATCCTGGCCGAGGGGCGGCTCGTCAACCTTGGCTGCGCCACGGGGCACCCCTCCTTCGTGATGTCCAACTCCTTCACCAACCAGGTGCTGGCGCAGCTCGACCTGTGGCAGCGCGAGCGCCCGCAGCCGACGGTCGAGACGCTCTCGAAAAAACTCGATGAGGAGGTCGCGCGCCTCCACCTTGTCAAGCTCGGCGTGAAGCTGACCCAGCTCACGAAGGAGCAGGCCGACTACATCGGCGTCCCCCTCGAGGGCCCCTTCAAGCCGGAGCATTATCGGTACTGAGTCGCTGCTCAGAGATCTCAGAGCCCCCTTCCCGAGAGAGGGGGGCTCTTTTTTCAATTCGTCCCCCGCAAACCGCTTGACAGATGCCCCCCATGGGTCCAGCGAACGAACACTTTTTTCAGGGCGGAGGTGCCGAGCCCTTGGCCAAAGCGAACAGACCCCAGCCGTCGCCTATCCGGACGCTGGGACCGATCTCCGATCTGGAGCGCCATCTCCCCACCGACTGGTGGCAGACGCTGTTCAACTCGGTCTATCTGAAGACCGACGGTGATGTCGTCGAGAACGCCGCCAACACCGGCGCCGAGGTGGAGCTTCTCATCAGCCGGGCTGGGCTGGAGCCGAACGACCACATTCTGGACCTCTGCTGCGGGCAGGGACGCCACAGCCTGGAGCTGGCCCGCCGGGGATTCCGTGAGGTCACCGGCGTGGACCGATCGCGCTACCTCGTGCGTCTCGCCCGCCAACGCGCGAAGCGGGAGGGGCTGAAGGTCACCTTCCGCGAGGGCGACGCCCGCCGGGTCCGCCTCCCCCAGAACTCCTTTCACTGCGTGGCGATCATGGGCAACTCCTTCGGCTACTTCGAGCAGGAGGAGGACGACCTCGTGGTCCTGCGCGGCGCCGCCCGCACCCTGCGACCCGGGGGGACGCTGGCGCTGGATCTGACCGACGGCGACTGGATGCGCGAGCACTTCGAGCCACGCTCCTGGGAGTGGATCGACCAGGAGCACTTCGTCTGCCGCGAGCGGTCGCTCGCCTCCGACGGCCAGCGCCTGATCTCGCGCGAGGTCGTCGTCCACGCGGAGCGCGGCGTCATCGTCGATCAGTTCTACGCCGAGAGGCTCTACTCGGAGGAGGCGATCCGGACTCTGCTCGACCGCGCGGGCTTCGAGACCGTCCGACTCCACGGCCCCGTGGAGGCGAGCTCTGAGCGCGGTCAGGATCTGGGCATGATGGCCCACCGGATGTTCCTCACCGCCAATGCCCCGCGTGCCACCGCCACCGTCTCCAAGAGGCGCAGGGTGCTCTTCCCCAGTGTCACCGTTCTGCTGGGGGATCCCACGCTCCCCGACACCATCAAGCTGGATGGGCACTTCAACCCCGAGGACATCGAGACCGTCAACCGCCTCAAGAGCGCCCTGGAGGAGATCGAGGGACGCACCTTCGAGTTCATCGACAACCACGCCTCGCTCCTGACCGCGCTGCGCTCCTCCCCCCCGTCCTTCGTCTTCAACCTGTGCGATGAGGGTTACAACAACGAGGCCTTCCTCGAGCTCCACGTGCCCGCCGTTCTCGAGATGCTCGGCATCCCCTACACCGGCGCCGGCCCCTCATGCCTGGGGCTGTGCTACAACAAGGCGCTGGTGCGGGCCATCGCCGCCACCCTCGACATTCCGGTGCCGCTGGAGACCTTTTTCGATCCCGACGATCAATCGGCCACTCTCCCGTCCACCCTGCCCGCCCTGGTCAAACCCAACTTCGGCGACAGCAGCGTGGGCATCACGATGGAGAGTGTCGTCCACAGTCCCGAGGAGCTGATCGGATACATCCACCACCTCAAACAGGAGTTCCCCCACCGACCGCTTCTGGTTCAGGAGTTCCTCACGGGCGCGGAGTACAGCATCGGGATCGTCGGCAACCCCGGACAGACAGCGCGTGTGCTGCCCCCCCTCGAGGTCGACTTCAGTCAGCTCCCCGCCAATTTCCCCCCCATCCTCGGGTACGAGTCGAAGTGGGATCCCGCCTCACCCTACTGGACCCTGCTCCGCTATCACCAGGCCGACATGGACGAGGACACCCTCCGCGAGCTGTCGGACCAATCCATGCTCCTCTTCGAGAGACTCGGCTGCCGCGACTACGCCCGGTTCGACTTCCGCGCCGATGCCGACGGGGTGATCAAACTGCTCGAGGTCAACCCCAACCCCGGATGGTGCTGGGACGGGAAGTTCAACATGATGGCGGGCTTCGGCGGACTCCGCTATGCCGACCTCCTGCGCCTGATCCTCGATGCGGCCGCCGAGCGGGTGGCCGCGGGAGAGGGCAACGGCCATCTCCCGGCACCCGCAGCCGCCACTCCCTGACTCGGGTGCTCACTCTGCGCTGAGAATTTCTCCGATGAAGAGAGCCGACTCGCGGCAGAACGCCGCGGTCCACTCATGCCTTCCCCGGAAGACACAGGGGCGGACATCGACGCCCGCCGCGCGCAGGGCCTCGAGATCCCCCTCGAACTGGCGGGCCGGGATGAGGCGGTCGCTCTTTCCACGGCCGAGAAGCACGGGGGGCATCCGGGAGAGATCGCCCTCTCTCACATCGGGGGGGAGATCCCCGGCGAGCGCGATCACGCCCACACAGGGGATCCGCTCGTCCATCGCCGCCCGGAAGGCCATCGCCGCCCCCTGCGAGAATCCCGCCAGGATCAGGGGCCTGTCGATCCCCTGATCGCGTCTGACCCTTGCGATCACCGAGTGCACGTACTCCCGGTTGTCCTCGATGGCCCGCCCGCGGTCGAGACGCGTCATCCAGCTGGCGACCACGCTCTCCATCCTGCGGTCATAGAACGGGTGAAGCGCCTGGACAGCGCAGACCCAGCCCTCGCTGACACTCGGGATCCTGTTGAGCGCAGCGAGGTGCTGATCGGCGCTCTCGCCGTAGCCGTGAAAGCCGACGAGGAGGAAACGCCCCGGCATCTCCGCCGGGGGCTGAAGCAGAGCGTGGCCGTGCACCGTCGCGGGAACGGTGTGGACGATGAGCGCCTGCCCCGGCACGCCGGTCCTCACTCCGCCGGGATCTCGACGAGGGAGACGCCGAGGATGTGCTCGTTGCCGTCGTGGATGGACTGCATCACCTCCTGCGAGGGGGAGTCGTCCAGGCGGATGCGGGCGCAGGCCGCCTTCGCCTCGGCCAGGATCACGTTCTCCATCTCCTCGACGTTGATCCCGGCGTGGCTGATCTCGTGGAGCACATGCGACAGAACGCCTGGGCGGTTGCGGTGACGCACCACGAGCAGCCGCTTCGCGGGGGAGCGCTCGCAGAGGTTCACGCAGTTGAGCACCGCGCCGTCGTGGTGATAGCGGGCGACGATGCGCACGGTCTCGTCGGCCACGGCCTGCTGCGCCTGGTCGGTCGACGCACCGATGTGGTGCGTGCCATAGACGACTCCCCCACCCCCCACGATGGGATCGGCGAACTCGGAGTCGTTGGCATCCGGCTCCTGCGCGTAGACGTCGAGACCGAGGCGGATGCCGCGCTCGCGGGCCGCCTCGAGCGCACCCGGGGCGACGAGCTCACCGCGGCCGGTGTTGATGAAGTACCCGCCCTCGGGCATGAGGCCGAGCAGCTCGGCGGTGACGATCCCCTTCGTCTCGGGCTTGACCGCGAGATGCACGGTGAGCACGTTGGCGCGGCGCGCCGCGTCCTCGGGGGTCTCGGCGAACTCGACCCCGAGCTCCTCAGCACGCTCGGGCGTCAGCGACCGGCTCCAGGCGACGACGCGCATGTCGAAGGCCAGCGCGCGCTTGGCGACCTCCTGTCCGATCTGCCCCAGGCCGAGGATGCCAAGCGTGCGGCCCTTGATGCCCCGCGCCTTCGAGTACTCCTTTTTCGCCCATCGGCCCGCGCGCAGATCGACGGAGGCGTCGACAATGCGCCGGTCGAGAGCCAGGATCAGCCCCATGGTCAGCTCGGCGACCGCCACCGAGTTCTTGCCCGGGCAGTTGGCCACGAAGATGCCCAGCTCGCTCGCCCGCGCGACGTCGATCGTGTTGAAGCCGGCCCCCGCGCGGATCACGAGAGCGAGGCTCTCGCCCGCCTCCAGGGTCTCGGCGGGGACCCTCGTCGAGCGGACGATCAGGACCTCGCAGCCGGTCTCGCCCACGGCCTTCGTCAGGGCCTCGTCGCTGAGCGTGGGATCGGAGACGACCTCGCATCCGAGGTCCCGGAGGGCGTCGATCCCGGACGCCTCAAACTTGTCGGCGATGAGAACACGCATGTCACACCTCCCACTTCCGCTGATCAAACAGATCAGGGTGTGACCCGCGAGACCCGGGCGCAACGAAAACCGGACGGACTCAGGCGAAGCGGCGCGGCGCCATCCGGGGACGGATCGCCGTCCGAAGGGCGATCTCCCATGCGATGCCGACGAGCAGCATGGTCACGGAGATCACGATCCAGTGACCCGGGGCGATGGCGACCAGGGACACCGCGATCGCCACCCACCCGATCCAGAACCACTCCCCCTTGAGCCACCCGATCACGATCACGCAGAACGCGATCATGGCGAGACTGCAGGCGGCGAAGAGCGGTGTGACCGTGAAATCCGGGCGGGCGCCGGGATCGAACTCACGCTCCTGCGACGTGGGGCCGCTGGCCTCGAGCGCATCCGAGATCTCCCAGGGTGACAGCGCATCCTCGCTCTGCGTCAGAAGCACGCTGCAGAGCGAGAAGACCGCGAGAAAGAGGGCGCAGATGCCGAAGGTCTGAGAGGTCCTCCGCTGCGGCTGGTCCTCCGGTCGCTTTTTTCTTCTCTTGCGCTTCTTGCTCACAGCGTCACACCAACCGGGATGGGACAGATCCCCCTCTCGACTCCCCCTCTCCCTTCACGGGAGAGGGGGTCGGGGGGTGAGGGCTGCAGCGGTGAATAAAAACAGAGAGGGGCGCACATGCAACCCCTCTCATGAGCTCCCGGTGATGTGAACGCACTGAACTCAGGCGCTCGCCCCTGCGATCTTCTCGGCGGCCGCCCTCAGCTCGCCGACGCGGTCCGTGCGCTCCCAGGTGAAGCCGTCGCCCTCGCGGCCGAAGTGCCCATAGGCACTGGTCGGGGCGAAGACGGGGCGGCGCAGCTCGAGCGCCCTGAGAATCGCGGCCGGGCGGAGATCGAAGACCTCGCGGATGATCTTGGTCAGGTCGCCGTCGTCCACCGTGCCCGTGTCGAAGGTGTTGACATTGATCGAGACCGGCTGGGCCACACCGATGGCGTAGGCCACCTGGACCTCGCAGCGCTTGGCGAGGCCTGCGGCCACGATGTTCTTGGCGACCCAGCGCGTGGCGTAGGCGGCCGAGCGGTCGACCTTCGATGGGTCCTTGCCGCTGAAGGCGCCGCCGCCGTGGCGGCCCATGCCGCCGTACGTGTCGACGATGATCTTGCGGCCCGTGACACCCGAGTCACCGTGGGGTCCACCGACCACGAAGCGTCCCGTCGGGTTGATGTGATAGGTCGCGCTGCCGTCGAGCATCGCGGCGGGGATGATCGGCTTGACCACGTGCTCGATGATCTGGGCGCGCGCGTCATCGGAGAAGTCGCCTTTGCCGCCGTCGGTGCAGACCGACGTGTCGTGCTGAGTGGAGATGACGACGTTGACGACCCGGATGGGCTTGCCGTCCTCGTACTCGACCGAGACCTGGCTCTTGCCGTCGGGGCGCAGCCAGGGGAGGGTGCCGTCCTTGCGGACGTCGGTCAGGCGCTTGGCGAGCCGCTGCGCGAGATCGATGGGCATCGGCATCAGGTTGGGCGTCTCGTCGCTCGCGTAGCCGAACATCATGCCCTGGTCGCCCGCGCCCTGCTCGGCGTGGAGACCCTGGCCCTCGGTCACACCCTGGCTGATGTCGGGGCTCTGGGGGTGAAGGCGGATGTCGATCTGGCAGGTCTTGGCATCGAAGCCGATGTCCGCCGAGGTGTAGCCGATGTCGGCGATGGCCTCGCGGGCGACGCGCTCGACGTCGGCTTTGAAGCGCTTCATGTCCTTGGGCTTCTCTGGGTCGTAGGCCTTGCACGTGACCTCACCCATGATCAGGACGTAGTCGGTCGTCACGGCCGTCTCGCAGGCGACACGCGACATGGGGTCCTGGCCGATCAGCAGATCGAGCACCGCGTCGCTGATGCGATCGCAGACCTTGTCGGGGTGTCCCTCGTTCACGGACTCGGAGGTGAAAATCATGCGACGAGTGCTCATGGATGACTCCTGTGAACTGCCCCCGCGCCCGGGGGAGGGTCCAAACTTCAATGGTCTCAGTGGCCCACCCAATCAGTCAGGGCGCACCGAAGCCGACCATAATCGCCAAGCGCGCCCTTGAGGCAAGGAAAAAAGCCCCCCTCCCGGGTGAGGCGGGAGGGGAGCCGTTCACTCAGAGCGAAGTGCCGTCAGCTCGCAGGGGACGGTCCCATTCGCCTCGAACAGAAGATTGTCGAAGTGTCCGCCCTGCGCGTTGCTGTTGGTTGAGAAATACTCGTGATAGGCGAGGCCGACCCGGCCTCGGCGATGAGTCGTGTCCTGGGTGTCGACCAGGATCGAGCCGTCGAGATAGTAGCGGATGCTCTTGCCCACCGTCTCGATCCGGAAGGTGTGCCACCCGTCGGACGACAGTGTCAGCGGATAGAGCTCCATGAAATCCGTCTCCACACCGTCGACGATGACCATCGCCTGGACCCGCCCCGTGTCCGAGTCGAACGTCAGGGCATAGCAGTTGCCTCCGCCGTGGTTCGCGCTGTCGAATGCGGCGTTGCCGTCGTCCCGGGCGAAGATGCCCGCGCGCTCGAAGCCATCGGAGGCGACCCCCGGCCGGAGATCGCAATAGACATCTGCCTCGATGGTGTAATCGCTGTCGTCGGCACCGCCGAGCGACACGGTCTCATAGCCCCCCGTGGGATCGAGCACCTCGAGAGCATATCCATCGCCCCCCGGCGCGGGGGGGGCGAAGGCCACGACGGGATTGGTCGAGAACTTGTCCTCGAACGGCAGTGTGCGGCCGGACGAGGGGCAGTCATCGCTCATCGGCAGCGACGAGGTGCGCGATTCGCGGACGAGCATGATCGCGTTGGCGATGGCGCGCTGAGTCCCGACCGGTGCCCCCGAGGGCACGTTGGCCAGTGCGCCGTTGATCACCAGGGTGGTGGAACCCCCACCGTCGAGATTGATCGCATCGCGAACACCCAGCGTGTGCCGAAGAAAGTCGGACATCATCTGGAAATCCGCCCCGATCGTCGTGGGGGCATTGCGCCCGTCGAACGTCACAAACCAGTGCCTCGATCCATCCGACGCGATCACCGTGCGGGGATGGAGCTCATCCCAGAAGCCGTACTGCGTCCAGCCGGAGCCGGTCACCTGCGCGTAATCCGACACGAGGTGTCCCGCCCCGTGTGTGATCACAGACGTGCTGTTGAGGATCGAGGGGCCGAGATCGACGCGGACCGCCACCGTCTGCCCCACGACCGCGTTCGCGAGCACTCCCGCCTCCGCGCCGGGGCAGCCGCGGATCACGAGGCCGTCGGCCGGGATCGCGCTGTTGACCGACTGGGCTCCCGTGCGCACCTGGGTGATCGTGCCCTCGACGGTCTTCTCGGCGCGGATGGGCCAGTTGACGTCCTCGACGATCACCTCGACGGCCTGAGTGGTCGACAGCGTGGAGGCCCCCCAGATCGGCGTGTAGACGATCACCTCGCCGTCGATGTTGTCGTAATTCAGGTGACCGATCGGGGTGGTGGCGGCGCTCTCCCAGAGGAGATCAGCTGTGTATCCCCCGAACCCCGCCGGAGAGGGACGCCTCACCCACGTGTCGCCCGACTCGAGCGTGGCGAAGACATCGTTGTGACCCGAGAGGCTCGGAATGCCGTCGAGATTGCCATCCGTCGCAATCGTCCCCCCACCGATGGAATCCGTCGGCCCCCCGAGGTCAAAGAAAGCGCAGTTGATGGCGGCGACCACGTCGTGCCCCGGCGAGTCGTAGCGGCTCACCATGGTCGTCAGCGGCTCACGACCCACCGTGTTGTAATTGCGGCTCTGATGCGCCCACCCCATCTCGAGATGATACTCGGGACTGGTGAGATCGAACTCGACGACGTCGCAGATCGTCGGCCCCTCGATCCGCCAGCGGGTGTGCACCACGCCCGGCGACACCGTCTCGGTCAGCAGCAGCTCGGGCGGTGTGGGCGGAGGCGGTCCCCCCTCAGAGAAGCGGACCGCGTCGGCGATGACCACGCTCCCGCCGGAGCTGCTCGCCGCCTGGAGCTGCACCGTGGCAGGGCCCGCGCTGAAATCGAAGAGCCCCAGCGACGTCCAGTTGCCCCCACCGCTCTGATCGATGTCCACACTCTGAGGCCCGGAGGCCGTCTGCACCACATAGCGGGTGCTCGTCGCGCGGTTGGTGCCCGGCACATACCAGACCGCGACCTCATACTGAGTCGTGGACGCGAGCGTCGCGGACCACGTCGCGGTGCTGCTTCCCCCCGCGGTGGCGTAGCGATAGGTGCCCCCATCGTAGCCGACAGATCCGCTGGTCGCCCAGCTCCCCGTCTCCACATAGCCGGGGGATCCATCGTCGTTGTCGAGAATGATGACTTCGGCCGAGATGCTGGAAACAGGCGCCACCAGCGCAAGGCCGGTGAACACCCATGTCACCCGATTCATGCTGATTCCTCCCTGGGCTCCGCGCGCAGTCCCTGCACGTGAATCTGCCCACTCGACCTGGGGGGAGGCAAGGCGGTTTGTCCCATCCGAGATTAATTCTTCTGCACCGACTCAGTGATACGACACGCGGAGCGGAGCCTCGCTCATCCCAAGCGCACATGGTCTCCATTGGACCGGTCAATCACCGGGTGTTCAGGCCCGTCGAAGCCGCCACCGACGGGAGGGACTCCACACGGAACGACTCCGCATGGGTCCCCTGGGCGTTGCTGTTGGTGGAGAAATACTCGTGATACCCCACCCCACAGCGCCCCCGGGCGTGACTGGAGTCGGTGGCGTCGGCGATCACCTCCCCATCGACGAGGTAGCGGATGCGATCGCCCACGCACTCGATGCGGAAACGCCGCCAGGCGTCGGAGGGGAGAAGCACGGGTTCGGATTCGCGGAGGTCGATCATGACGCCATCGACAACGACGGCCGCACGGACTCGACCTGTGTCGGTGTCGAACGTCAGAGCATAGCAGTTGCCCCCGCCGATCGAGGGGCTCTCGAAATTGCCGTTCCCGCTGTCGCGGGCGAAGAGGCCCACCCGCTCGAATCCATTGGCGGCCACCTCGGGGCGATGATCGCAGCGCACCAGCGCCTCGACGGCGATGTCCTCATCCCCCGGTCCGCCGACTGACGTGGTCTCGAAGCCGCCCGCGGGATCCATGACCTCCAGCACCCAGCCGTCGCCCCCCGGCGCCGCCGGGGCGAATTCGACGACGGGATTGAACGTGAACTTGTCGTCCCAGGTCAGCGTCCGTCCCTCAGCCGTGAAGTCATCGACCAGGGGAAGGGCCGAGGTCGGATCGCGCCGCACGAGGAGGAGCGCATTGGCGACAGCGCGCTCCGTCCCCGTGCAGGGGGGATCCGCGTTGTCCGAGGGGCAGTTGACCACCACGCCGTCGATCACCATCGTGGTCGACCCGCCACCGTCGAGGTTGATCGCCTGCTCCGCCCCCAGCGTGTTGATCAGGAAGTCGGCCATCTCCGGGAAATCCATCCCGATGCTGTATCCGGGCTGACGACCGTCGAAGGTCACCAGCCAGTGGCGCGTCCCGCTCCACGCCAGCACAGTGCGGGGATGACGGTCGTCCCAGAACCCGAAATTGGACCAGAGGGGCGTGTTGGGCTCGCCGCCCTCCACAAGCCACCCCGCCCCCCCGGCGAGGAGTCGGGCATTGTTGAGAACGCTCAGCGCGAAGTCGAAGCGCACCGTGATCCGATCACCCACGCTCACATGGGCGAGCACAGTGTCGGCGGGTGCATCGCGCGCGGCGAGCACGAAGCCGCCCGAGGGAATCGCGTTGTCGATGGACTCCGCGCCCGTGCGCACAGCCGTCACCGTGCCCTCGATGGCCTTGTCGGGCCTCATCGGGAAGGAGACGTCCTCCACGATCACCTCGACGCCCTCGGCCGTTGTCGTGGTCGTGGGTCCCCACACCGGCGTGTACATCGCCATCGAGTTCGTCTGGCGGGTGAGGTTCAGGAGATCGATGGCCTGCTGAGTGCCATCGGCGCAGGTCACCACGCCCTGCGAGGCGGTGACATTGCGCCCGATCCACCCCTCGGCCGACTCCTGGAGCATGTAGACCTCCCACGTGTTGTTCGGGCGGCCGATCAGCTCACCACCACTGGCCAGGGGCCCCTTGATCTCGATGACCCCCGGGCCGAAGAAGCCGCAGTTGATGCCCATCACGACCTCGTGGCCGGAGGCGTCGTATCGCGCCGCGATGACGCTCGTGGGCTCGCGACCCGTCTCGTGGTTGCGGATCCCCTGCGCGAATCCCATCTCGATCGTGCACTCCGGGCTGGCGAGATCCACCTCCACCACGTGGGCCACGACCGGCCCCGGCAGATTGTGAACGGTGTGCAGCACACCGGGGGCGATCTCCCCCGCACCGATGCGTGAGACTGTCAGGGCGAGGAGAGCCCCGAGAGAGATGAGGTGGAACCGATGAGTGGTGTTCATGAGGGGCGGAGACTACCCCCCGGATGGCGGCAGATCAATCCTCGACTCAGTCGAAGTTGCCGGCGAGGGCGCCGGCGCTCCATTGTGAATCACCACTCCCCCTCTCCCATCTCGGGAGAGGGGGGTTGGGGGGTGAGGGAGAGCCGGCAACCCAGCGCTTTTCATTGACGCCGCCCTCGCATCGCTCGATTCAGAGGGGCATGGCCACTCCTCCACCATCCGAGCCGTTCAAATTCGAGGTCGGGCAGATCGTTCACCACGTCCGCTACGACTACCGCGGCGTGATCTTCGACCGCGACCCCGAGTGCCACGCCAGCGAGGAGTGGTGGATGGGAAATCAGTCGCAGCCCCGCCGCGATCAGCCCTGGTACCACGTGCTCGTCGACGGCGCGGAGCACACCACCTACGTGGCCGAGTCGAACCTCGAGCCCGACCCCTCAGGCGAGCCCATCCGACACCCGTTTCTCCCCCAGGCCTTCCAGTCCTTCGTCGGTGGACGCTATCACGCAGACAATCTGAACTGATCGCCGATCAGGGCATCGTGGCCGCGGCCTCCGCCGCAGCGCTGAGGAGGCTCCCCTCGGACACCAGCAGACCCGCGAAGCAGGCGGTGAGGAAGGCGGCGAAGGTCCCGGCGATGAGCGCGCGGAGACCGAGCCGTGCGAGGTCATTGCGGCGGTCGGGTGCGAGGGGACCGATGCCTCCGATCAGGATGCCGATCGACCCGAAGTTGGCGAAGCCGCAGAGCGCATAGGTCGCGATGATCCGCGAGCGCTCGGCCAGCGGGCCGTGGACGGCGGGATCGCCGAGCTGGGCGTAGGCGACGAACTCGTTGGCGAAGGTCTTGATGCCGAGCAGCTCGGCGATGGTGCCGCAGTCAGCCGCCGCCACGCCCATGATCCAGGCCAGTGGCCAGAAGACATAGCTGAAGATCAGGGTCAGCGAGAGCGGGGTGGTGCCATTCTCGCCCATGTCGAAGATCCACCGGCCCAGGAGCCCCAGGATCCCGTCGGCCATCGCCAGCAGCGCCAGGAAGGCGATGAGCATGGCCGCGACGTTGAGCGCCAGCGTGAGCCCCTCACCCGCACCCCGCGCGGCCGCGCCGATCACGTTGGGATCGGGGCGCTCGATGTCGACCTTCAGCGTCCCCAGGGTCTGCGGCTCCTCGGTCTCGGGCACCATGATCTTGGCGCACAGGAGCCCCGCGGGGGCCGACATGATCGAGGCGGCGAGCAGGTGCCCCGCGATGCCCGGCACGGCGTCGCGCAGGAAACCGATGTAGGCGAGCATCACGCCGCCCGCGACGGTCGCCATGCCGCCGGTCATGATCGCCATCAGCTCGGACCTCGTCATGGAGGGCAGGAAGGGCCGGACGACCAGCGGCGCCTCGGTCTGCCCCACAAAGATGTTGGCCGCGGCCGAGAGCGACTCCGCGCCCGACGTGCGCATCAGGCGGTACATCACCCACGCGATGCCCCGGACGACGAGCTGCATGAGACCGATGTGGTAGAGGATCGCCATCAGCGAGGCGAAGAAGATGATCGACGGCAGAACACCGAAGGCGAAGTAGGCGGTGCCGCTGCCGAAGTTGAGCGGCACGAAGAGCTCGACCCCCTCCAGCGCGCCCGTCGGATCCGCGCCGATGATGACCGGGGCCGAGCCGGGCTGCGCGAGGATGCCGAAGACGAACTGCGAGCCCTGGGAGGTGAAATTGATCAGCGCGACGAAGACAGCGTTGACCCAGTCGAAGAACGCGCGCCCCGGGGCCGTCTTGAGAATGAGGAGAGCGAACAAGAACTGGAGACCGAGCCCCCAGGCGACGAGTCGCCAGTTGATGCGTCGACGGTCGGTCGACAGAAGCCAGCAGAGAACCAGAATGACGACGATGCCGATCACACCGCGGAGCTGATCGATGGACTCCATGGGCACTCCTCCCTCTGCAGTGGGGACCCGTGATCAAACGGGAGTCGGGATGCAACGGTCAACACCGAATCAGATGCGTTGACGGACCGATGGGCTGATCCTAGGCTCTGCCATCCCACGGGAGAGCGCAGCCATGGCTTCGAGGGCGATCAGAACCGACGTGCTGGTGATCGGCGCGGGCATCGCCGGGTGCAGCGCCGCACTGGCCGCCGCCCGCGCGGGCCTGAGGGTCATCGTCCTCAGCAAGAGCGAGCGTGCAACCTCCTCCACGAACACCCTCTGGGCCCAGGGCGGGATCATCTATCGCGGGAAAAAAGACTCCCCCCGGCTCCTGGTCAAAGACATCATGACCGCCGGGGCGGGCAACGTGAACCCCAGGGCGGCCGAGCACCTGGCCAGGCAGGGGCCGCGCCTGGTCAAGCGTCTGCTCATCGACGAGCTCGGCATCCCCTTCGACCGCGGCCCCCGCGGCGGGCTCGACCTCACCGAGGAGGGGGCGCACTCGATCCCGCGCATCATCCACGTCGAGGACCTGACGGGGCGAGCGATCGGCGAAGCCGTTTACCACGCCATCAGGCGCGAGAAAAACATCCGCTTCCTGCGGGCTGCGTCGGCCATCGACCTCCTCACGCTCTCCCACCACTCGCGCGACCCGATCGACGTCTACGCGCCGCCGACCTGCTTCGGCGCCCACGTTCTCCTGCGCCTGAAGGGCGAGGTGATCCCCATCTTCGCGCGCGAGACCGTCCTCGCCACCGGCGGGCTCGGGCGGCTCTTCCTCCACACCACCAACCCCAACGGCGCGCGGGGCGACGGACTCGCGATGGCCTACCGCGCGGGTGCGCGCATCATCAATCTCGAGTACATCCAGTTCCATCCCACCGCGCTCTACCACCCCGCCGCCGACCGCTTCCTGATCTCGGAGTCGATGCGCGGCGAGGGGGCCGTTCTCATCCGCCGCGACGGCTCGTCGTTCATGGAGAAGTACCACCCACTCGGCAGCCTCGCGCCGCGCGACGTCGTGGCCCGCGCCATCCACGAGGAGATGCTGGCCTACGGCATGCCCTGCGTGTACCTCGATATCACGCACCGGCCCGCCGACTGGATCCGCCACCGCTTCCCCAACATCCACGCCAAGTGCCTCGAGCACGGCATCGACATCACCCAGCAACCGATCCCCGTGGTCCCCGCAGCGCACTACTCCTGCGGCGGCGTCGCCGTCGACCTCGAGGGGCGCACATCGATCAATCGCCTCCGCGCGGTCGGCGAGGTGACCTGCACGGGGCTCCACGGCGCGAACCGCCTGGCGTCCACCTCGCTGCTCGAGGGGCTCGTCTGGGGCTGGGGGGCGGGCGAGTCGACCGCCAAAACACTCAGCGGCGAGAGGACATGGCGCGTGCCGCCGCTCGAGCCGTGGCGCGCCGAGCACGAGCCGGTCGACCCCGCGCTGATCGCCCAGGACTGGCTGACGATCAAGCACACGATGTGGAACTACGTCGGACTGGTGCGGACCCGCAAGCGCATGAAGCGCGCGCTCCAGATCCTGCGCGAGCTCCAGTTCGAGATCGAGGAGTTCTACGCCCGCGCGGAGATGACCGATCCCCTGCTCGGCCTGCGCAACGGCGTCCAGGCCGCTCTCGCCGTCACCTACGCCGCCCTCGAGAACCCCATCTCCCGCGGAGCCCACTTCCGGGTGGATTGAACCCCCATGTGGAGCGCCGGCGCCCTCGCCGGCATCAGTGAGTGCCGGAATGGGAATTCCGGCACGATGAGGAGGGATGGAGCGCCGGTGCTCCATCTGCACATCACAGCGGCGGCGGCAGCTTGACCTGGGGCCGGACGGGGGGGCGGGGCGCGGGAGGCGCCTGGCCCGACCAGCGCGCAGTGACGGTCGGCCACCAGTGGCCGAGCTCGAGGGCGACGCCCGCCAAAAGCTCGAGGGTCGGCGCGAACTCGGCGGCGCTCTGGGCCATCGTGGGGCCGAAGAGAACGCCCCCGGGCCCGTCCTTCGCCCGCCAGGGCACCGCGATCGCCGCCGCGAGGGGATCGCCCTTCTCGCCGTGCCAGTGGAGCGCCTCGCCTGACCGCAGCACGACCTCGAGGAGCACGACAGAGAACTCGGCGCTGTGCCCTCCCTCGCCGCTCAGCTGGAGCGAGAGCGTCTTCCCCTTCGGAGCGGGGATCAGCGCCCCCGCCCAGGGCTGCTCGGTCAGGCGGCGGACGATGGAGAGAATGTCCGTCCAGAGCACCCCGGCGTCGGACGCACTGAGCAGCGCCGCGTGGAGCTGCTGGTAGATCTCGATGTGGCGAATCAAGCGCGGCCGGTCCCACTGCCGCATCTCCGATCGGGCGGGGACGAGCGGCTCGCGCCGCACGGGGCGATGGAGCACCGTGGCATCGCGCAGAGGGGGATCGCCGATCCCCGGCCCCTCACCCACGGGCCATTCGATCTCCAGATCGGGCACCGCGGTCCAGGCCATCGCGCCGAGCCCCTGCTGGCCCTCCCTGAATCCGATGTCGACCTGATCGCTCGCCGCCGGCTCCTCCTTCCCCGCCTTCGGCGCGGGGGGCACGGCACCCCCGGAGTCGCGAAATCGCAGGTTGGTCTCCCCGATGGTGAGGACGTCGCCGTCCTCGAGCACCTGCTCGGAGACGAGATCCCCGTTGATCAGAGTGCCGTTGACGCTCGCAAGGTCCCGAACCATCCACCTCCCCTCATCCGTGGCTCGGATCTCGGCGTGGTAGCGCGACACGGTCTTGTCGTTGAGAGGCAGCGTGTTGTCCGGTGCGCGTCCGATGGTCGCCCCCTCTCTGGCCAGATCGGTGGCCGGGTGCGAGGATTCGCTGCCGAGCAGGATGAGCTGAGCCATGTCTCCCTCCGCCGTCCTCTGTTCAGTCCTGTGACGGAAACATTGCACAGCCAGACTGGAACGTTCTATACTTTCTTCGCGGAACACAGACTCCCTCAGCCTCACTCCACGGTTTGGATATTTGATGACCCCCCGCCGACTCCTCCCCCTGACGCTGCTGACGCTGCTCATCGCGCCGGTCATCTCTGCGGCTCTGGCCCAGGAGCCCGCCGAGACCGATGACGATTGGACCGTCATCATCTTTGAGAATGGCAACCGGATCCGCGGCCAGATCATCCCCTCACGCCCCGGCGAGCCGGTGGCCGTCCCCGAGTCGGGCTGGATCAACTTCCGCACCGAGACCGGGACGCGGATGCGCTACAACATGGATCTCATCCGCGAGGTGATCCTCCCCGAGCAGCGCCACGAGGCGGCGGCCGAGGAGATGATCACCGAGATCCGCCGGATGTTCTACATCCAGGCCGACCTGCTGGGCGCGCTGGAGGAGACCACCCGCCTCCACGCGATCGCCCCGAACAACCCCGAGGTGCTCGAGCTCTGCTGGGAGATCGCCCTGGCCGTCTACGAGCAGGCCCAGGATCTCACCGAGGCGGGGGATTTCACCAGCGCCTTCCGCCACTGGGACGCTCTCGTCAACCACTTCCAGGAGACCGGCCTGCGCTTCGAGAATCCCACGCCGGAACCGGGGGAGCCGATCGACCTCACCCACTCCTTCGAGAGAGACCTGATCGCCGCGCTTCAGATGAGGGTGGAGGGCCTCATCACGGAGGCCGAGCTCCACGACCCCGTCGACCTCGACCTCCTCCGCGAGGCGCTCGTCTACAATCAGCGTCTGCTGCAGAGGGCGCCCAGCAGCCTCCCGGCCCATCTCAACGCCATCGACATCTCCGAGGCCCGCGGCGACCTGCGCGCCGCCCTGAGGCAGGCCGAGACCCTGCGCGACCGCCTGGGCTCGATGCCGGGGATCACCCGCCACTCCCAGGAGCTGGTCGACCTGCGCATCCAGGATCTGCAGCGTAGGATCGAGGGAGGGCAGCCGTCCGGTCGTCCCCCCAGTCCCCTTCCGGATATTCTCAGCGGGCTGGGCACAGGGCCGACCGAGCCCACGGCCCGGCCGACGCCCCCCACGCCGACCCCAACCGCGCCCTCGCCACCGCCCAGCGTGGGGCCGTCCCCTGCCCCGACGGTGGACACCTCCTCTTCGCCCCCACCCACTCCATCACCCCGGATGGGTCTGTGGCAGAGCCTGAAAAGACGCCTCAGCGATCGCGATTTTGCCGGGGCCTTCGCGGACATCCGTGAGTGGGTGGAGGACAACAGCAGTGTCACCTACCCGGTGGGCATCGGCCTGCTGGCCCTGATCTTCCTCTGGGTCGTGCCCTACAAAATCGCCGCGCGGCGGGCCCGGGCGGGGGGAATCATCGCCTCGATGTGGGCGCCGCGGCTCAAGCGCTACGGCCCCTTCGCCATCGCTGGGCTGATCCTGTCGCCGATGGGCAAGCTGATGCCCGGCAGCGCGCGCCGCCGCCGGGCCCTGGAAAAAGAGGTCGGGCAGCTCTGCCCCCACTGCGGCGGAATCCTCGAGAACGTCCAGCTCTACCGGGATCTGCGCTTCGATCTCTGCCCCCACTGCCGGGAGGAGATCCCCCCTCTGTACGATCTGACGGATCACATTCACCAGCTGATCATTCACATCGATCGGGTGCGGGGCGGGAGATCGCTGGGCGCCGAGGCCCTGGAGAACGATGAGCACCGCGACGCGATGCTCCGGCTGGTCAAGGCCGTCATGACCCTGGCGGTCCGGCAGCGGGCAAGCGACCTGCACGTGGACGCCTCGGGCGACGGCCTCGACCTGCGCATCCGCGTCGACGGCAGCCTGCGGTCGATGGACATCCACATCTCGAAGGCGGTGGAGCGGGCCTTCGTCAGCGCCATCAAGGTCATGGCGAACCTCGACATCACCGAGCGGCGCGCCCCCCAGGACGGGCGGTTCGAGATCGACATCGACGGCTCGGACATCGACGTGCGCATCAACACGAGCCCGACGGGCCTGGGCGAGAAGATCTCGATGCGCCTGCTCGACATCCGGTCGGTCCGCGTGCCCCTGCCCAAGCTGGGCATCTCGGCCCAGGCGCTGCCCATCTTCACGCGGGCGATCCACTGCCCCAGCGGCCTGATCCTCGTCACCGGCCCCACCGGATCGGGCAAATCGACCACGCTCTACGTCGCGCTCAACGAGATCAACAGCGGCACGCGCAACATCGTGACGATCGAGGACCCGATCGAGTTCATCTTCAAGGGGCTCAACCAGCACCAGGTCAACCCGGCAGCCAACTTCACCTTCGCCACCGGCCTGCGCTCGATCATCCGCCAGGACCCCGATGTGATCATGGTCGGCGAGATCCGCGACAACGAGACCGCCGACATCGCCGTCAACGCCGCGACCACAGGCCACCTGGTGCTGACCACCCTCCACACCAACGACGCGGCGGCCGCCTACCCGCGCCTGGCGGAGTTCGGCGTCGACCCCTCGCGCTTCGCCCCCGTCATGCAGATCATCGTGGCCCAGCGCCTGCTCGCGCTCAACTGCGAGCGGTGCAAGGAGCCGCATCAGCCCTCCCCGGCGACCCTCTCGGCCCTCGAGATCCCCGATCACGACATCATCTTCTACCGGGGAGTCGGCTGCGAACACTGCCAGAACACCGGCCTCCACGGACGGACGGGCCTCTTCGAGATCCTGGAGGTCACCGCCGAGATCTGCGCCCTGATGGAGGGCAAATCCCCCGTCAACGCCGTGCGCGAGACCGCCCGCCGGTCAGGGATGCGGACCATCCGCGAGGAGGGTCTGATCCGGGTGATGGAGGGATTCGCCACGCCGGAGGAGGTGCTGAGGGTGATCAGCTGATATCACAGGGTTTGCGCCGTGCCGGGGAACCCCCTCCCCCCCCCTCCCTTTTTCCCTCTCGAGCTTGACACGCCCACAGCCGCTCTGTACAAACACGCGCTCAATTGCACACAGGACGGACCTGAAACCCATGCCCAACAACCAGTCGGCGAAGAAGCGCATGCGCCAGAACGCCAAGCGCCGCGAGCGCAACCGCGCTGCCAAGAGCGCGATGAAGACGGCCATCAAGAAGGCGAAGGCCGCGCCCAGCGACGACGCGCTCTCCCACGAGGCCCTGCGCACCATCGGCAAGACCGCCAAGCGCGGCGTCATCCACGCCAACAGGGCCGCCCGCCTGGCGAGCCGCCTGCAGCGACGGATCAATGCGGCCAAGAGCGAGTCGCCGGCCAGCTGACCCCCTCCCCACCCCAGGGACATCGATCGGCGCGGCCCTCTCGCGGGGGCCGCGCTCGCTGCATCTGGGACCTTTGGAGTTGATCTGCCCGCCGCGCGAGATAAGGTGAATCCACTGCGAGGGATGTGCCAGTGGAAGGAGCAGAGAACCGATGGCCAACGCGGAAAATCCGATCACCCAGCTTCTCAACCGGATGGTTCAGTGGCACGCATCCGACCTGCACCTGCAGAGCGGAATCGTCCCATTCGTCCGCATCGAGGGAAAGCTGAGACCCGTCGACTGCCGCCCGCTGCGGCAGGATGAGATCGACGAGTTCGCCGGGGAGATTCTCGACGACCGCCACCGCAGGCTCTTCAAGGAGCGGGGCAGCGTCGATGTCGGCCACGCCTTCTCCAAGCGGATCCGCTTCCGCGTCAACGTCTACAACCAGCGCGGGACGACCTCGGTCGCCTTCCGACTGATCGACTGCGACGTCCCCAGCGCCAAGGAGCTGTGCCTGCCCCCGGTGATCGAGAAGATCACGGACACCAAGCGGGGCATCATCTTGGTCACCGGCCCCGCGGGCTCGGGCAAGTCGACGACATTGGCCTCGATGATCGATCTGATCAACACCAAGCGATCCGAGCACATCATCACCGTCGAGGACCCGATCGAGTTCCTCCATGAGAACAAGAAGAGCCTGATCGAGCAGCGCGAGATCGGGTCGGACGCCGCCGACTTCTACATCGCCCTGACCCACATGCTGCGGCAGGACCCCAACGTTCTGCTGATCGGCGAGATCCGTGACCTGGAGACCGTCACGATGTCGATCCGCGCCGCGCTGACGGGGCACCTGGTCTTCTCCACCCTTCACACGATCGGCACCATCCAGACGCTCGAGCGGCTGCTCCAGTACTACCAGCGCGAGGAGCGCGAGGCGGTGCGCAGCGAGCTCGCGCTGAGCATGCGATCGGTGATCAGTCAGCGCCTGGTGCCGGGCATCGACGGCAAGCGCTACCCGTGCGTCGAGGTCATGGTGGCCCTGGGAGTGATCCCCAAGCTCCTCCGCGAGGGTCGCTACGACGACATCATCATCGCCATCAAGGGCCGAGAGTACGGGATGCAGACGTTCGATCAGTCTCTGGTTGACCTCTTCGCGCGCAAGCTGATCTCCCTGGAGATCGGCGAGGCCCACGCCGATGACCCGGGCGGATTCAAGCGCATGGCCGCCGGCGGATTCTCCTCCGACGACCGAGGAGCGATCATCTCCGACCTCTGAGAGCAGTCCGCGAGCCCCGCCCCCCGAGGGGAAACAGGCTGCCGATCCCCCCCTGCGGAGACCGACGACACCGAGACCATGATGACCGAATCCCCCCTGCCCACCCTGACCGAGCGCAAGGCGTCGATGAACGACGTGCCGGGCATCTTCCGCCTGATCGGGTTCTGGGCCGACCAGCGGCAGATGCTGCCCAAGTCGCTGCATCAGATCTGCCACGCCATCCGCGAGTTCTGGGTCTCCGAGGAGGGGGGCGAGGTCATCGGCTGCGCGGCGCTGCGCATCTACACGCAGAGGCTCGCGGAGATCTGCTCGCTGGCCGTCGCCCCGGGGCACCAGGGGCGCGGCATCGGCCAGAGACTGGTCCAGCGATGCCTCGAGGAGGCGCGTGAGCTCGGCATCACACGGGTCTTCGGCCTGACCTACCAGGTCGCCTTCTTCGAGAGGCTCGGCTTCCAGGTCACCCCGATGGACATTCTCCCCGAGAAGGTCTGGCGCGACTGCGCGAGCTGCCCCTTTCTCGACAACTGCAACGAGACCGCCGTGATCATCGATCTCTGAGAGGGCTCTCCCGCCCCCCGAAAAATGGGGCCCGCCCCAAAGACCCGGTTGATTCAAGGGAGGCGCCGAATTAGAACTGCTTTCACAACCCAGCTCTCGGGGCCGTCACGGTTCTTGCAGTGCAAGAACGCGCGCCGGCCCCGGGCTCTTTGGGCGCCGTTTTCCCCGGGTTTCGCTCGCTTCCGCCGTCGCCTTGCAGGCTTTGGCGGACATGCCGCTCGCTTCACCCGGGGCTATGACCTTTCGCCCCTCCGGGGCTGAGTGAGGTTGAGAAACCACCTGTTGGGTTCACTGATGACCGCACGTGACAGATCCCTGACCGCGCTCTGCCTCGCCGCACTCCTCCTGTCGGTGAGCCCCTTCGCCGGTGCCCAGGCTCTGCCCATCCTCATCGAGGGCGACCTCTCGGACTGGGGGTCGCTGGCGCCGATCCACACCGATCCCTCGGGGGACGACGGCGGCTCCGCGGTCGACTTCGGCCGTCTCTGGGCCGCCAACGACGACGATCACCTGTTCCTGCGCTTCGAGGTCGGCGGCGAGATCGAGCTGCAGGAGAGCAACGACATCGCACTCCACATCGATGCGGACAACAGCGCCCTGACCGGCCTGTTCGTCGACGGCATCGGCGCGGAGATCCGGTGGCGATTCGGGGCGCGCGCGGGGAGCTCGTATCGCGCCAACGGGACGGTGGCGAGCTCGCTGAGCTGGATCGACATCGAGCAGATCCAGGGGCCGACCACCACATCCACGGAGTTCGAGCTCTCGATCATCCGAGACGGCATCCCGGGCGACTCCCCCTTCTCCCTCGGGAGCACCGTCGCGATTCTTCTGCGCAACGAGCCCTCGGGCGTCCTCGACCGCCTGCCGGACGTGGGGACGGTCGTGACCCACACCTTCGACGCCACGCCCGTGCCGCCGCCCACGCCGATCCCGCTCGCCCGCCAGAGCCCCGACCACGTGCGCGTGATGACCCACAACACGCTCTCCGACGGGCTCTTCAATCACACTGCGGAGTTCACCCGCATTCTCCAGGCGATCGAGCCCGACGTGATCTGCTTCCAGGAGATCTACTCGCACACGGCCACGGAGGTGCGCGACGAGGTGACATCGATCCTTCCCCCAGGCCCCTGGTACGCAGTGGACAACGCGGACTGCCACATCGTCAGCCGATGGCCGATCCTCACCACGCGCAATCTCGATGGAAACATCGGGGCGCTGATCGACATCGCGGGCACGCTCTCCGATGCCGATCTCTATGTCGTCAGCGCGCACACCCCCTGCTGCTCGAGCGAGACGGGCCGCCAGGCGGAGATCGACAACATCATGGCCTGGGTCCGCGACCTCCAGACCCCTGGCGGGGTCGAGACGCTGGCCGATGACACACCCATCGTGATCACAGGCGATATGAATCTCGTGGGATACGCCCAGCAGCTGACGACGCTCCTCACGGGCGACATCGTGGACGAGGGGACCTTTGGCCCCGACCACCCGCCGGACTGGGACGGCACGGCGCTGGGCGATCCCGTGCCCCGCCACACGCACACACGCAGCGCTTACACCTGGAGAAGTGACGGGAGCTCCTATGCCCCCGGGAGACTGGACTTCATCGTGTTCACCGACAGCGCAGTGACCCTCGGCAATCACTTCACACTGTGGACGCCGGACATGGCCCCGGCCGACCTGAGCGCGGCGGGTCTCCAGGCCAACGACACCTCCACCGCCGCGGATCACCTGCCGGTCGTCGCGGACTTCCTTCTCCCGGTCGCCACCCCGGCGGAGCTGACGATCTTCACGGCGGAAGACAGCCTGCGACGCACTCCATGACGGCTCTCCCCTCGCCACCACCCCCTCTGACTCCACACCAGCGCTGGGCGGCGAGGATCGCCCTTCTGCTCCTGCTCGTCTCGCACATGGTGTATGTGTTTCCCCCTCACCCCT
>JAFGKF010000119.1 GCA_016928695.1 Candidatus Sumerlaeota bacterium
CGGTGCGCGCGGAGCTTGCCGCGGGCGATCCACCGCGCCACGGCGCCACGGTTCTCGAGGATCGCGGTCCGCGCCGTGCAGATCATCCAGCAGCCGTTGGGGCAGCCCTCGACGACCCCGCGAACACGGTCGGCATCGGGGCTGAACCAGATCTCCTCAAACGTCTGCTCGCGCAGATTGCCCATGGGCTCATCGAGCACGTTGCAGGGGTAGACGTTGCCGTAGGCATCGAGAAAGAAGAACGACGAGCCCGCGCGGCAGCGCTGAAGCCGCGAGCCCCCCACCGCGAAGTCGTAGAGCCCCGCCTCGAAGTGGGCACGCAGCCACCGCTTGGGCGAGGCCGAACGCAGCTCGCTCGAGACGATGTGCTCGAGCTCGGCGCGCAGGGGCTCATTCTCCACGGTGATGTTGCCCTGGCGGCGGAAGTAGTGGCTCGAGTCCTGCGCCACCGCGCAGGTGAACTGCACGCCCATCTCGTTGGCCAGCTCGTAGACGTGGCGGAAATCGCCGACGTTGTCGCGTGTGGCGGTGAAGGCCAGTCGGATGTTTTTGACCCCCAGCCCCTGGCAGATGCGGAGCGACTCCATCAGACGATCGAAGCCGTTGGCGATGCCGCGGATGCGCTGGTGCATCTCGCGGAGACCGTCCAGAGAGAAGCCGATGCCGATCTCCGGGTGGAACTCCACGATGCGGGCCATCTGCTCGCGGACGCGCTGGGGCAGGAAGCCGTTGGACGATATGACCACCTGGGCCTGGGGGCTGCGGCTGAGAACGGCCTGGATGATCTCAGGCAGGTCGCTGCGGAGGAAGGGTTCGCCTCCGCTGATGTTGACGTATCTGAGCGAGGTCGGAAGCCGCTCGAAGTCCCGCGGCGTCAGGACATCGGGGGGATAATCCTTCCAGATGTCGCACATCACGCACCGCGCGTTGCAGCGGTAGGTGACAGCCAGAACGACGTCGACGGGATACATGGGATGCTCCGGGCGCAGGGACCATCGGTGGCGAGGAGCAAGATCTGCGCCCGCGGAGAGCGTTCAGCTCGACGGCTCCCCCTCCGATGCCCCCTGATCCTCCTCGGCCACCGCGCGCCGAGCCCCAGGCAGCGGCACCAGAGGCACCTGGGTGGCCGGGTCCCCCAGCAGCAGGAACATGCGGCGAACCTCTCGTCCCACGCGGGGCCTCTGCAGCGCCTGAAGAACGAGATCGCCGACACGCATGGGCTCCTCGGACTCGAACAGGGTCTCAAACAGAAGATCGCAGAAGGCCAGATCGCTGTGGATGTAGCTGTAGCTGGAGGTCGCGAGCACCGCGATCGCCCCCCCCTGGGGCGCGAGAACCAGTTTCTCGCCGATGCAGTTGAGCTCCGCGGGATTGTCGAAGTTGTTGGTGAAGCATGTGATCCCGAAGACGATCGGGAGCATGGGTGTGTTGAACAGATCGTCCACCCGATCGGGGTTGAAGTTGGCCTCATAGTCTGTCGCCGAGCCGGCGAGTGTGGTGCCCGTCTGCCAGATGTAGCGCGCCCCGTGCCCCACATAGGAGACGAAGGCCACCCCGTCATTGAAGGCGTCGACGACCTGCTGCGTGCAGTCGATCGGCGAGGCGTTGGAGGCATAGGCCCGCTCGAGATCGAAATTGCCCTCGATGTGCTCCGCGACCGCCTCATCCAGAAAATTGCGATACATGTCCCGGTCACTTGCCGCGAAGATGATCCGGTGGCGCCAATCGGCGGTCTCGTCGGGATCATCAGCCGCGATCACCTCATCGTAGGTGATGATCTTGTCGACCACCCCCATGGCCTCCTCCAGCGTCTTGACGGGCAGGCGGCCCAGGGCGATCTCCGGCATCTCATCCTCCCCGAATGACACGAAATGCATGTCGGCGGAGTACTCCCCCTGATAGTGGGGCCAGTAGTGCGTCGGGATGAAGGTGGGCAGATCCGAGGTCAGCTGGTGATAATCCCAGCTGGCGTCACCGAACAGAAGCACGTAGCGGAGATCCGGCTCCGGCCACTGTGTGTGCATGTGCTCAATGCCATTGCGCAGGGCCTCGGGGTGGATCACGCCGTGGTTGAAGAGGGCATAGATGTCCTCAACATTGACCACCAGCGACGACAGTCCATCGTGCTCCTCGCGGTGAGCCGCGAGGCGCTCCGCTGCCACCAGAAAATCGGGGTGCGAGATGATCACGTACTCGGCCCCCCGCTCAGGATTCAGCTCGAGGGCGGGCGCAAACGGCTCAATCCCGGCGGGCTCGATCAGGTCCTGCCCCTGGGCAATCGCATAGAGCCCATCGTCGCAGGGCGCAGTGAACGACACCGTGTGGGTCCCCACCGTGTCGCGCTCGACCTCCACTGAGACCAGGGTGTTTGTGGTCAGGCAGAGCAGATTCACATCATCCGAGGTGAGACCCTCGATGGAGAATGATCGTCCGGCGCTTGGCCCCGGCAGGGTGATCTCCATCTGGCCACCGGACATCACCGGGTGAATGGGGGCCTGAACCTCGTACCAGTCGATGTAGATCACATCGATCGGCACCTCCTCGCGCCGATTCAGCGACAGAGACAGCCGGTTGTCTCTCGCCCGCAGGAGACTGGGATCGAGCCCATCGAGCACCGCGATGTGCCCCGTGACGCCATCGAACTCAACCAGGCCGATCCGCTCGTCATTGAGATCCACGGCGAGGCTGTGATCGGTCACCCCTCGGTGACGCCCGCGGCTGGCATCGGAGCGTCCGAACAGAGAGATCGTCAGAGAGAACACCGAGTCCGACCGGTTGTCGACCCCCGGGAGATCGAAGGTGAAATTCCTCGTGGACCCCCGGAGAAAGTTGACCTCGCCCAGAAAGGAGAAGTCGGTCGTGAACTCCTCACCGCGGTGACCGAATCGGTCGGACCAGAACTGATCCTCCTCGAAGTGGGTGTTTCTCTGGATGCCCACAGGGGACTCTCCCTGTCCGGCGCGCGTCGGGCCAAGAGCCGCCGTCCTCGGCTCCAGAGGGGGAGCCTCGCCCCCGGGCCATCTCTCCAGGAGATAGACGTTCTCATCGGAGTGTCGATAGCGGTACACACGCTCGTCGCGCAGCCTCTGCCCAAAGAAGATGAGTCGATCCGCCCCATCGAAGAGGCCATTGTCATCGAGATCCTCGACCACACAGGCCTGTCTCGCTCCCAGGCACGTGACACCGATCTCCTCGCCGGAGAGTCCATCGATGTCCACACCGGCCTCCTTGAGGTCCCACGCCCTGACGGCGTGGACACCGCGCTCGGTGACCGTGATCTCAGCCAGGGGCTCGGCGCACACCGAGACGACAGCCCCTGTGGTCAGTGCCGCGGCCGCGGCGACAAAGCGATGGGCATTGAGGCGTATCATGGGATCTCCTGTGTCAGTGGTTGCCGGCCAACCCAGAGGTCGCACAGCACGAGATTGCGGTCCTCACCGGGGAACAGGCGGACAGCGTCATTGGGGTAGGTCAGACGAAGGGTGTTCACGCCCTCCTCCATGAAGACGATCGCTGTGTGAAAATACGGGGCCCTGGCGTTGATGTAGTGGATGAGCGGCGGCGCCGGCGGGACCGAGATCTCCAGCACCGGCCAGAGCGGGCCCGAGGGCGTCGCATAGATGTTCAGCACCACTCGATACCACCCGGCCTCGGGCACCTCCACCGGCAGGTCGAATGTGGCGTTGGAGTGGACACTCATCCACCCCGGGCCACCACCATGCGATTCCACACTCTCTGGGAGATCGCCCCCGCTGAGAAGATCCACACGGGTCCAATCCGCCTCGTCCCAGCCGCGCCGGCCCTTGCCCTCGATCACGGGCCAGTTGGGGTCCCGGTTCCAGGCCGGATTGGTGGCGGTGAGTCTGGTCTCGAGCGCGGGGATCTCCTCCTCGTAACCCAGCGCCCACAGCGTGTCGATCCAGTTGCGCAGGACCACGGGCAGCACGATCAGATCGGGATTCGGATGAGACTCGAACAGATTCAGCGCCAGGTTCCACCGCCCGGCCTCGATCCAGAGACCCGAGAGCCAGGCCAGCGCCTCATCCCCCGAGAGAGAGTCCACGGAGTCACCCATCACGTTCAGCGCCTCCGCTTGGCGGATCTGATGGCGAAGCGCATCGACCAGGAGGCCGGTGGACAGCACGGGATCGGCGGAGCGCGCCGTGTCGAACCACATGCGCGCCTCGTGCCAGCTCCCATCGGCCGCGGAGACCAGCGCCATCATCACGCAGGCGCGCGGATTGTCGGGGTTGAGCTCGAGCGACTCCTCGAGGGGGGCCTTCGCCGCAGACCAGCGCCCCATCCGAAACAGGGCCATCGCCTCCAGAAGCGCGCTGATCTCGGCGGTCTCTCCGGGATCGGAGCGCACCGGCGCCAGCAGAGAGAGGGCGTCGCTGAGTCGCCCCTCGCCGAGAGCCTGGGTGGCATGGGCCAGCTGCAGGGTCTGCTCATCGAGCCCATTCTCCGGCGAGGACTCCGAGAGATGGGCCGCCCTTGTCACGATGGGCCACCCGGCATCCCACTGCCCCAGCCGCAGGAGGAGGAAACCCTGGGCGCAGAGAGGTGCAGCCCAGTCGGGATAGGCCTCGATCACCGCCCTCAGTGCCTCCTGGGCCTCCTGGACATGACCCAGCTCGAGGTGACTCTTCACGAGATACTGGACCGGCATAAAATTCGGAGGCCTCAGCTCGGTGGACGAGAGAATCTCGATGGCGCGCTCGTGATTGTGCTGCCGGTGCTCAAAAATGCCGCGGTTGACCCTCATCCAGGGCGCGGCCCGCCGCAGCCCCACAGCGGCTCCCACAAAGAGTGCGATCAGGAGAATCCACAGGAGTGCGCCCCGTCCTCTGCGACTGCTCATGACTGCTGTGTCCCTTCACCTTGATTCATCGCGTCACCCCCTCAGTGTGTTCTCAGGCGTCCCATGTAGTATGGGAGCAGGCTCAGCACCTTGCCGGCATGGCGCAGAGGGTGACGCTGGAGGTTTTTTCGGACATTCGCAGGAAAATCGCAATAGCAGGATTGGCACTCGCGGAAAAACCGCCCGCGGTCGAGATGGTCACGCACCGGCTGCATCGCATCTCTCCACAGATCGCTCAGGCTCCCCTCCGCGAGAGTCCCCACATGCCGCAGAAGGGTGCAGGGGAAGATCTCGCCCGCTGAGCCCACATAGACCGTCTCGTGGGGCACGTAGCACCGGAAACGGGCAAAGAGCCGATCGTGGAAAAACTCCCCCGTGCCCTGGCACTCGAAGAACGCGCGGACCCACCTCCGCAGAAGCGGGAGATTGGTGCTCACAGCGTGGTGGCGAGCCACACGGTGGGCCTCATGAAGCGCGATCTCGAGTGAATCCATCTCCTCATCGGGAACAGCGAAGCGCTCTTTGTCTTCGACCGCATCGTAGTCGCCATAGTTTGACTCCCAGTTGCAGGGCTGGAAGTTGACATGGCGCACGCCCAGGCCATGGGCCCACTCGACGAGCTCGGCGCTGCGGCGGAACAGATCGCGGGTCAGCACATTCGAGATGTGGACCTGAGCTCCCTCTGCCCGCAGCGCCCCGATGAACTCCGTCAGGCGCTCCATGGCACCGGTGAAGCCCCTGCTGGCGTCGTGCTCCTCGGCACGCGGGGAGTCGACGGAGACCTGCATCGCCCGGACCGCCTCGCGGGCGAGCCGAAACTCCCCCGCCCCCATCTGCGCTCTCATTGAGCCGTTGGTCGTGACGCGGTGAACCGGCAGACCGTGGCGCTGGGCCAGCTCCACCATTTCCCAGAACCGGGGGTGCATCAGGGGCTCGCCTCCGGTCAGGTAGACCTCCCGGCCACCGAGAGCCTTGAACTCCCGGAGAAATCCCTCCCATCGATCGAACGGGAAGTGGATCTTTCGCTCCCGCGGGAGCCTGTCGGCCGCGAACTCACAGAACCCGCAGCGGAAATTGCAGAAGGTGGTCACGAACACGACCGCCCGCTTGAGCGAGAGACGGGCGGAGCGGTGGTCTGCGGTCTGGCGGGGTGTCATCGCGTTCGCTTGCACACAGGTGCAGAGAAAACACCCTACGCCATTTGGGCCCAGATTTCCAACACTTTTCGGGCGGTGGCCTGCCAGGTGAAGCGGGAGGCGCGCGCTCTGCCCCGGGTCACCATCTCCTCCCGGAGCCGCTGATCGCTGAGGAGACTCGTCAGGGCATCCGAGATCGCCCTGTGATCGGTGGGGGGCACCCGCAGGCCGGCGTCCCCCACGACCTCCGGCAGTGAGGTGGTGTCCGAGACCACCACAGGCGTGCCGCAGGCCATCGCCTCGAGCGGGGGAATCCCAAAGCCCTCTGCAAAGGGGACATACGCGAAAACCGAGGCCAGAGAGTACAGACCGGGCAGATCCGCGTCGGCCACATGGCCCAGAAACATCACCCGGTCCCCGACACCCGTCTCGATCAATGCCCGGTCGAGGTCGTCCTGCTGCCAGTCACGGCCCCCGGCGCAGACGAGTGAGATGGACTCCGGCAGCCGGGACACGGCCCGCATGAGATTGGGAAGGTTCTTCCTGCGATTGATGCGGCCCACATAGAGGACAAATCGCTCCGGCAAGCCCATCCGGCGGCGAAGCGCCTCGCGCCCCTGCTCGCTCTCCAGGGGAGCGAATCGGGGCGAGACGCCGAGGGGCACGCAGGTCACGTCATGGCCGGCGCGGCCCGAGGTCTCGCAGATGCGGCGTCGGCTGTGCTCCGAATCGGTGATGATGTGATCGGCCCTCTGGATCGCGCGGTCGATCAGCCCGAAGTGCCATCTCTCGCGCTGGGTGAAATGCTCAGGAAAGTCGTGCCAGAGGACATCGTGCACGGTCATGACCCGGGGTGCCCGCCGGGTGGAGGGGACGAGCGACTGCGTGAAGAAGAGATCCACGGGCTGGTGCCGGGTGGCTCGGGGCAGGGCCCACCAGACACGCGGAGCGGAGAGGTTGGGCCAGAGACGGTGAAAGCGCCAGCGCTCGGAGGGGGAGAGTTCGGGGAGAGCATCATGGGAGCGGAGATAGGCGTCGTACTCGTTCCCCGAGTCAATGGCATGGAGCGTGTTGATCAGATTGTGGATGTACGTCCGGACACCCGCGGGGCCACGGTGGTACCACTTGGCATCAAGAGCGACACGCATCAGGGACGCCTCCCAGGGCAGCCTGTCCGCCCCCGAACGGCGTCCCAGAC
>JAFGKF010000120.1 GCA_016928695.1 Candidatus Sumerlaeota bacterium
TGAAGCGGCTCGACTGTCTTCGACCCTGAGGCTCAGACCCGAAGGGAGCTCGCGACTCGACTGAGCTCGTCGAAGTCCGAAGTCCAGTGGCCAAGAGGCACCCGCTGAAGCGGGCTGAATCGAATGATGGAGCGCCGGCGCCCTCGCCGGCACGGGGATGATATGGAGTCCTGCGGCGCGCCGTCGCCGCAGCGCTTCCGCCTTCGCGAGTGAGACGAAGCCGCTTCGGCGGAGTCCCATGGCGCGTCGGCGACTTGCCGCTGATTCACGGGCAAGCCCGTGGACTCCACATGTTGGGATTGGGCGGCGCATTCCCCCCATCTTCATCGTGCCGGAATTCCCATTCCGGCACACCATCAGCCGTATGCCGGCGAGGGCGCCGGCGCTCCATTTTCAGGGCCCCTCCGGGGCAAAGTCTGATGCCTCATCCCCTCGGTGCGAACGCGCACAGGACCAGCCATCGCTGATAGCGCTTGAACTGCCCGGGGGAGGTGAATCGCATGCATGTCTGGCGGTTCAGGGTGATGGCCTGGTGAATGCCCGCGTCTCTCTGCGCGTGCCCCGCGTGCAGGGCGAGGTCGAGGATGAAGGTCCGCAGGGAGTCGTCCTCCCGGGGGGCGGTGTGGACGAAGTCCGATGAATCGGCGATCAGGCGTCGCGGGGGATTGAGACAGATGATCACGGCGAGCACCTGCGCGCTCTGCTCCAGTGGGCCGCGTCCCACCATCGCGTGTGCGATGGCGATGACATCGGGAATGGGGAGCGTCTGGTCCTCACCGCTCCCCAGGGTGAATCGGAGTGTCTGCTGCTCCACATGGGCGGCGACGATCTCGAGATCCTGCCAGTCGGTCGGGACCTGGGCCAGCTCGACGGCGGCCGCGAGAATCCGGTTGGATGTCAGCTGGCTCGCCATCTCGCTCGCGACGACCGGATCGGCGGTCTCGTGGACGAGGCCCATGCCCTCCGAGATCACCTTGGCCGCGTCGACCATGGAGATCTTGGCCACTCGTCCGACCACCTGGGCCACACGCTCGACGTTGATCCTCTGCATGCCCGTGAGGATGACGGCGTGCGTCGGCGGGGCGGGGCCGCCTGCCTCCCCATCCGGGATATAGGCGGGCCGGGGCGGGGGAAGATGCGAGGGGGGCGCCCAGGGGTCCTCCTCCTCGACCGGCTTGTCCGTGGGGGTTGGAGGCTTGGGCTCCTCCTTCGAGGGAATGTAGGCGGGGCGGTGTCGATCGGGGGGGGGTGGGACTGGGAGTGGTCGAGGCGGTGGGGTCTCCCCTTTGGCGAGGGCCTCCAGCTCGCGGGCGAGGGATGAGGACTTGTCTGTCGCCTGGGATGTGTCCGACATCCGCATCTTCAAGCGATCCGCCTCCCGTGCGGTGGCGTCGTCGGGTGCGATGGCGAGGATCTCCTGCACGCACTCCAGCCCCCGATGGCGCCACTGAGGAATGTCCGCACAGAGGCGAGCGATCTCGAGGAGGTGCGGAATGCGCCTGATTCCCGAGGACGCCACCGCGGCCTTCTCGAAGGCTTCCATTGCGAGACCCTTCTCGCCCGCGGCAAGCAGCGCCGCGCCCAGATGGCCCATGGGGTCGGGGGGCAGGGTCAGGTCCGGGTGCTCTCGGAACATCGCCATGGCGCGCTTCATCTGATCGCGGTCGATCATGCGCAGCAGGCGCTCGGCGAGGCCCCGTTTGGATCGACTGGCGGGCAGTGCTCTCTCCTCCTCCACGGTCTTCTCGCGGAGGGTGGCGAGTCGGGGAATCAGTCGCACCCAGAGAAACACCACTGCAACACCGACGACGAGGCCCGCCGCGTGTCCCTGGAGAGGCAGTGCCCCGGTGGCCACGCGGATGTTCGCGGTCAGGGGCCATGTTTTGAATTGGAGGAGGGCATCGACCCCGATGACGGCGAGCACTGCGAGGGGCGTCGGTGGGCGGATGAACGCCTTCCAGTCGATGACGGCGAGGGCTGCGATCAGGGCCAGGATACCCGCCGTGGCGCCGATGATCGGCATCGCTCTCTCGGAGGCGGATGAGAGAAGACTCTGCCAGCCGACAGCCGCGATCCCCCCGAGGAGAAAGATGAGGAGGCAGCCGACCGGATCCAGGCGGTTCTCGATGCGCCGGGCGAAATAATACAGGCCACCGATGCCGAGTAGCGCGTGCAGGGCCTCGCCGTGGACAAAGAGGCACGTGAGCAGTGAGCGGGGTGAGGGATCACTCGGGACAAAGCCCCAGGCCTGGATGAAGCGCTGAAATGCGTAGGGCCCCTGGGTGTGGAAAATGCGCAGATTGCCGAAGAGAAAAACGACGGCGCACGCCCCGGCGAGCAGGGCCGTCGCCGGGGGGAGGTGCGGACCGGTCTCGTTCGATTCGGTGTCCCAGACGGAGGCCATGTTGGGGGTGAGATTGGCACTGGCGGTTGAAACAGGCAACCCCGGGATGGGGATCTCCTCCCTTGCCCGCCGCGTCCCTGCGCCCTAGCCTCTGCGCGTCATGTCGGGATCGGACATCAGACGTGTGGCACTGCTCAACAGCGCCCGCCGCTGGATTGGCGAGGCGGCTCACGTGCTGATGCTCGCCGAGGGGCTGCGGGGGCGCGGAGTGGAGGTGACACTCTTCGCTCGCCGGGGGCATGAGCTGGAGCGGCGTGCGCGCGAGGCGGGTCTCGACGTGGAGGCGCTCGAGTTTGCGAGCCGGTTCAGCTGGTTGACCGAGCGACGCGACATCCGCCGTCTGCGGGAGATCATCCGAGAGCGGCGCATCCAGGTGCTCCACGCCCACCGCGGGAAGGATCACTGGATCGCCGCGTTGGCGCGGCGCGGGGTGAAACCCCGTCCTGCGCTGCTCCGGACGCGCCATGTGGTGACGCCGATGCGGAACCATGTCTTCAACCGCTGGCTGATGCGCCGGGCGACGGATTCGATCCTGGCCGTCAGCGACGCCGCGCGTCAGAGCATGGCGGCGGTTCTCAAGCCAGAGCAGCTGGGGCGTGTGTGTGTCATCCCATCGGCTGTGGATCTGACCGCTTTTCATCCGAACCGGCGCAGCGAGACCGTGCGCTGCGATCTGCTGGGTCTCGGGGAATTGGAGGTCGCCGTTGGGCTTGTCGCCCGAATGCAGCGGGTCAAGGGGCAGCGCGTTCTGCTCGAGGCCGCGGCGAAACTCGTTGGGAGTGGACACCGTGCGAGATTCGTGCTCGCCGGGGCGGAGCGATCACCGGGGCGGATCGATGCGCTTGAGCGCCTCGCGGAGGATCTGGGAGTGGGGGAGCGCGTGGTGTTTCTCCGAGAGATCGAGGACATCGCGGCGCTGATCGCCTCGCTCGACATCGGGGTCGTGGCCTCGCTCGGCTCCGAGGGGTCGAGCCGTGTGGCCCATGAGTGCATGGCCTCGGGTGTTCCCCTGGTGGCGACACGTGTCGGGGTGCTGCCCGAGCTGATCCGCGATGGGGAAAACGGTCTGCTCTGTGAACCGGGCGATGCCGATGCGCTCGCGGACAGAATCGGGCGACTGATCGACGACTCCGATCTCCGGGCGCGTCTTGCGAAAGAGGGGCGAGCTCACGTGGAGGCGCATCACAGCCCCGAGGGCTGGCTCGATGCGATCCAGGCGGTCTATGCGGAGGCGGTGTCGCGCGTGGGCTGAGTCATCGCTCGCCACGCGCCTCCCGGGAGGCGCGCTGATGCTCGGCGAAGGTGCGCGAGAAGCGGTGGCGGCCCAGCGCCTCGTCGTAGACGAAGAAGAGATTGTCGGTCTCCTCGGGGCTGACGACGGCCATCAGCGAGGGGAGCCCCGGGTTGCAGATGGAACCCGGCGGGAGTCCCTCGATCTCGTAGGTGTTGTAGGGGTGGTCGACCTCCGTGTCGGCGATGCGCAGCGCCCGTGACCAGTCGTTGATGGCGAAGTGCACTGTCGCGCAGCTCTCGAGCCGCATGCCCAGCTCCAGGCGATTGAGGAAGACGCCCGCCATCTCGGCGCGCTCATCGTCCGTGCGCGCCTCCCGCTCGATGATCGAGGCGAGTGTCACCGCCTCGAAGAGTGTCAGATCCTGCGCCTCGGCTGAGGCGGAATAGGCGCTGAGATTCACTGCCCGCTCGAAGGCACGCACCAGCTCGTCCACGACCTCCTCGATGGTTTGACCGGGGACGAAGAGATAGGTGTCGGGGAAGAGGAATCCCTCCAGGGTCTCGGCGTCCGGTGCCCACTCGGCGCGCCTCGGATGGGCCGCGGTGGCGGCGAGAAACTCCTCGGCCGTGGCGCACATCCCCGCCGTGACCAGCGCGTTGGCCATCTGCTGGCCCGTCCAGCCCTCGATGAGGGTGACGCGGATGCCGCCGCTCGCGCTGCTCTGGAGCAGGGCCACGAGCTCGACTGGGGTGATCGAGGGGTGGACATGGAAAACCCCTGCGCGGAGGCGATCGCTGCCCCCCGTGTGGCGCAGCACGCGGCGGAGGTCGGCGCGTGACTCGAGGACACCGGCATCGACAAGTGCCTGGCCGATCTCGCGCCCTCCCATTCCGCGCTCGATGGTGACGGTCACGGCCTCGGAGCCGAAATTCAGGGGGGACTCGAGCCAGACGCGCTCCTGATGGGCACTCCAGAGGAACCAGGCCCCGAGAAGCGCCAGAGCCAAGACGGCGCAGGCGAATCCCAGCAGGAGCAGGCGGGTCGAGCCGCACCGATGATCGACGTGAGGATTCATGGAGGCGACACGGTGTCACTGCATGGTGTCGGTCTGCTCCCGGAAACCGAAGGTGGCGCGCTGGGCGAAGAGTCCGAAGATCCCGCCGGTGTGGATGAAGAGGACGGACTCGCCCTTTTTGAACGTCCCCTTCGCGATCTCCTGGATCAGGCCGTGGAACGCCTTGCCGGTGTAGACGGGGTCGAGGACGATGCCCTCGACCTGCGCGACGCGGGCGATGGTCTCGCGCATCTCGTGGGTCGCCTCCGCGTAGCCGGGGCCGACGTGGCCGTCAAGAATGTTGATCGGGATGTGGTCGACGTCGAGGCTCTGCTGGTATCTCTGCTTCCAGGATCTCATGTCCTCGCGGATCTTGTTCTGGAAATACTCCGCGTCGTCGCAGACGTTGATCCCCCAGATCTTCGAGTCGATGCCGAACAGCGCCGCGCCGAGGGCGAGTCCCCCCAGCGTCCCCCCCGACCCCGTGGCCGAGACGATGTGATCGGGCCGGATGCCGTGCCTGTCGAAGTCCTCGGCCAGCTCCTCCGCTGCGGCGATGTAACCCCACATCCCCGTCGCGTCGCTCGCCCCCAGGGGGATGATGTGAGCCCGGTGCCCCTGGCGGGTGATGTCCTCGACGGTTCCTTGGAAGAGATCGTCGAGGCGTGAGCGGTAGAGCCCCGGGGGGAAACAGGTGACCTCCGCCCCGCACAGGTGATCGAGGAAGTGGTTGCCGTCGAAGGGGGGCTGCGGGAGGCCACGGAGGAGCAGGTGGACCTTGAATCCCAGCTGTGCCCCCGCCACGGCGGTCGCGCGGCAGTGGTTCGACTGCAGGCCGCCGCAGGTGACCACGGTGTCGGCCCCGCGGTCGCGGGCCTCGGCGAAGGAGAACTCCAGCTTCCGGACCTTGTTGCCGGTCAGGGCGGAGCCGGTCAGGTCATCGCGTTTGATCCAGATCTCGGGTCCTCCGAGGTCCTCGCTGAGACGCGCCAGAGGTCTCATCGGCGTCGGCAGATTTGCGAGGGGGATGCGATTGGGGTAATTGACGGGGGACATTGCTGTTCCTCAGAGGCAGAATTCAGTGATTTCGCTTTATTCGCCAGCAGAGCCGGTTGACACTCATGGATGACCCGCCTACAGAAGTCCACCAAATCCTTCACCGCCAGCGACCCAGGGAGACCGATTGAGATGAAGACGATGACCAACGCAGACCTCGCCCAGAGAGCCAAGGAGATTCTTGTGCCCACTTACAGCCACACCCCGCCGATCGCGCTCGTCCGGGGCAAGGGGGCGCGTGTGTGGGACGTGGAGGGGCGCCAGTACCTGGACTTCCTCGCGGGCATCGCCGTCTGCGGAGCGGGGCACTGCCACCCGGCGATCGTCGAGGCGATCCAGCGCCAGGCGGCGGAGCTGATGCACGTCTCGAACATCTTCCTCATTCCGCCGCAGATCGAGGCGGCCGAGCGGCTCGTCGCCCTCTCCTTCGCCGAGCAGGCCTTCTTCAGCAACTCGGGCGCGGAGGCCGTTGAGGGCTCGCTCAAGCTCGCGCGCCGGTGGCAGTGGGCCAACGGGCATCCCGACCGCACGGCCATCATCGCCGCCCAGGACAGCTTCCATGGCCGCACCTATGGCGCTGTGACCGCCACAGGCACGCCCAAATACCACGAGGGCTTCGGCCCGATGCTGCCGGGCGTGCGACACGCGAAGTTCAATGACCTCGCCTCCTTCGAGGCCGAGCTGGAAAAGGGCGACGTCGCCGCGGTCATCGTCGAGCCTGTCCAGGGCGAGGGCGGCATCATCCCCGCCACGCAGAAGTTCCTGGAGGGGCTGCGCGCGGCCTGCGACCGCGCGGGCGCGCTCCTGATCTACGACGAGATCCAGTGCGGGCTCGGCCGGACGGGCAAGAACTGCGCGTATCAGCACTTCGGCGTCGCGCCGGACATCATGACCCATGCGAAGGCGCTGGGGAATGGATTCCCCGTCGGGGCGTTCGTCACGACGAAGGCCATCGCCTCCGTCCTGACCCCCGGCAGCCATGCGACGACGTACGGCGGCAATCCGCTCGCGACGGCGGCCGCGGCGGCTTTCCTGAAGCTCCTTGTCGAGGAGAACCTGGCCGAGCGCGCGGCGAAGACAGGCGAGTTTCTGATGGGGCTTCTGCGAGACGAGCTCGGCGACCTCCCGGTCGTGCGGGGAGTCCGCGGCCTCGGGCTGATGATCGGCATCGACACGACGACCGAGAGCGCGCCGATCGTCCCCCGCTGCGCTGAGAGGGGGCTGCTCCTGGCCCGGGCGGGCAAGACCGTTGTCCGCCTCGTCCCCCCGCTCATCATCACCGAGGACGACTGCCGGGAAGCGGTGGGGATCCTGAGGAATGTGCTGAGCGAGGTGAAGGGGGACTGAGGTCCCGATCATCTTCCAGTTGCAGCTCGCCGTTGCCCCCCCTAGAGTGATGATGGAAAGGGAGCCGCGGAGATGGACGCCACTGTCGAAGCGAAGCGCATGGAGCTCGAGGCCCTGTGTCTCACCCACCGCGTTCATCGGCTGGAGATCTTCGGTTCCGCAGCGGATGGCACTTTCGATGCCGCGCGCAGCGATCTGGATTTCCTGGTTGTCTTCGAGGAGGCGACTCCGGTCGAGCATGCGGAGCGCTATCTTGGCCTGCTGGCAGGACTCCAGGACCTCTTCGGGTGTGCCGTGGATCTGGTCGAGCTGAAAGCCATCCGCAACCCCCACTTCCGCCGTGGAATCGAGTCATCGCGGACTCTGCTCTATGCGGCCTGATCCGAAAAAGTATCTTCACGACATGCGTGAGGCCTGCCTCAGAGTGCAGGAGTACACGGCTCCACGGACCCTGGCGGAATATCGCGGGGACTCACTTCTTCGCTCTGCCGTTGAGCGGCAATTTCAGATCCTCGGAGAGGCGCTGGCCCAGCTGTCGCGCCGACATCCGGATGTTGCCGAGCGAATCCCCGATCATCGCGGGATCATCAATTTTCGCAATGTTCTGGTTCACGGCTATGATGCTGTGGAGGATGAGGTGGTGTGGGGACTGGCTCAGGGCAGAGTGCCGCCTCTGATCGAGGTGCTCGAAACGCTTCTGGCCGAACCAGAGGGCTCAGATTGAGAGGGCAGAGTCGAAGTGCACGGGCAAGACCGTCGTCCGCCTCGTGCCCCCGCTCATCATCACCGAGGACGACTGCCGGGAGGCGGTGAAGATCCTCAGAGAGGTCCTGAGCGATGTGAAAGAGGGCTGAGCGGAATGGTGAATGAATGAGCGCACATGATGAACTCCCCCCTTCCCTCAAGATTCTGTGGTCCGGTCAAGAGGTTTTCTCGCAGGGGTTTCCCCACAAATTGCGGGCTCGCCCTCACCTCGTGAGATCGCGATGTGTGCTCCCCCTCTCCCCTTGCGGGAGAGGGGATTGGGGGGTGAGGGGGTGTCTCTGCGATCTCGTGTGCTCGTGAGATCGTTTGTCTCGTGTGTCCTCTGTCACGCCCCCGCAGGGGGCAGAGCCCGAAGGGACGGGTGGAACGAAGTGGAACCCGTGGGTGACACGCAAATTGTGACCGCCCCTGGCGGGGCGGATCTGTATTTTCGATTGTTCCACGGGTTCCGCGCTGACGCGCTCCACCCGTGGCTACAGGCTCCGGCCCCTGGCGGGGCCGCCATGTCCTCCCCAGCGACATCCCGTGCCTGGAAAGGCGCGCAATCGCCAAAGTGGCAATTCCAGATCCGCATAAGCCCAACCCCGCAATGAACAGGCATGCGTGATTCGCGGTCTGAGGTTTTTGGGGAAAGTCCTCATGTCTTTGGGTTGCCGACACGACGCCCTGCCAATCTCACCGTCTCAACGCCAAAAGCCACTGGGCTTCACTCCATCTCTCCCCGCTTTCGAGGGGGCCATCTGTCGGTCGTTCTATTTTTTGCTCTGCCACTCAGGTTGCAGACTGCCCGGCTTGGCAGCTGGCACGATCTTCTCAACAGAGAAGAGCCGAAATGGCCATCTGGGCTGTCCAGAGCTTATCAATGCCGAGAGAGTGCAGAGAGTCCGCCCGATTCCCCTCCCTCCCCTCTGCTCTCCTCAAAACCGCCCGTCCCGTCCCCTGCCGGAGCGGGCGGCTCTTTTTCCGGCCTCGGCGCCCTGATCGGCGCGCAGAGAGCGCGCCGCCCGTTGCCAGTGAGGAAATCCAAGTGTGATGTCCCGAACTATTTTCTCACCACTGCCACCTCGGTGGCAGACCGGCTGGTGACCCGCGTGTCAACGTTTCCTCAGAATCGTTGAAAACCAATCCGAGGAGTGTGCAATCATGAGTGCTCTCGGCACCATTCTGCTGATCGTTTTTGTTCTGATGCTGCTTGGATCCTTTCCCGTGTTTCCTCACAGCAGAGGATGGGGCTATGGACCCAGCGGCGGCATCGGACTGATCCTGATGATTCTTGTCATTCTGGTCCTGGCGGGCCGACTCTGAACTGCGCGTTGGCTGCCCACTGAACCGTTCCCAAGCCACGCGCTTGGTGATGGAGAACGATTCCTATGCCGCACAGAGACAGGCAATCAGACGCAGCGGCTTCACAGATGCTCTCTGACGTGACGGAGCGCTCTGTGCGCCGCGCCAACATCATCGGGGCCGTGTCCATCGGCCTCATTGGATTGGACCGTGCAAGCGGCCTGATTCACGAGATGGAAGATCACCGGCCATTGCCGATGAAGAGCTGGTCTGAGCGGTGAGGCCATGAGGGGCCGCCACTGGCCGCGCCGCATGGCCCAGAGACAGTCAACATATCACACAGAAGGACTCAATTGACATGATCCGCACAGGCACAGGGAAATACCTGCTTCTTGTTTCAAGCGCTGCATTCAGCATCTCGATGGCGGGGTGCACCGGTGACACCTCGAATGAGGCCGCCGAGACAATGCATGACGCTGGGCGCAACGTCACGGAGGCCGCGCACGATGTGGGCGTGGCCGTGAGTGAGGGCCTGCACGATGCCACCCGGCCTGACGACACGGTGGCGGACGACGTGCGCGAGGCGGCCCACGACGCCAGCGTTGCCGTCGAGGAGACCGCCCGTGACGCCGGCAACGCCACCGAGGAAGCTGCCCATGACGCCGGCAATGCCATCAAGCGTGCCACACCCTGATTTCAGAGTTGGCCTCGCTCCGGTCTGAGATCCCTGACCTCACTGCGGATGTCCCCAAGTTCGGAGTCATGCAATTCGGATGAAGGCCATGCTGCGACGCCCCTCTCACCTCCTGCTGGCTGCTCCGCTGCTTGGCATCTGCCTTCTCGGCGTCGGCTGCGGGGCACTGGACCGACTGAGGGCGGAGGCGTCCGGGGGTTCCAATGTCCGAGGGATGGCTGCGGGCCTGGGTGTGCCGCTCCCCATACTGGTCGGCTCGGAAGAGATTTCCATCACCCCCGCTCAGCTCCAGTCGACGCTCATGGCCTTCGCCGACAGATACATGGCCCGTCTCTCCCAGGCCGCCGGGGACGTGATCGCGCTCAATCCCGGCGATGCGCACCTGCGCCTCGCCATGCACTCTCGCAGGCTGTACAACTGCATGGCCGCCCAGAGCATTGCCTCGGGCCCGAATCCCGAGGTGGCGCTGCTCGACATGGTGGTGCTGGTGACGCTCGATCGCATTGTGATCGGCGACGTCATCGGTGCCGAGCAGCCCGGTGCCGTCCAACTTAAGCAAACTCTCAGTGCCCTCGAATCTGACATCTGGGCCATTGCAGCGGCGATCATGGACGAAGAGCAGCTGATCAGTCTGCGACAGGCGATCGACGAGTACCGGCTTCGCCGTCCCGGACAGCGCGAGGTGAGCTTCATCCGCTTCGCCGATTTCGCGGGATCGCGCCACCAGACCCCGCTGCTGGAGGCGATCCA
>JAFGKF010000121.1 GCA_016928695.1 Candidatus Sumerlaeota bacterium
GATGTGGATATAGAAACCTCCCAAGCGCCGGAGGCGCGCCATAATATAGCCAGGGGCAACGCCCCTGGAAAACGGTCACCTCAAATTCATCAAGCCCCGGAGGGGCGAGATAGCGTCCCCATTTCCCCCCATCCGGGGCTTGGCGCGTGGGGGGAACATGCATACCCGGGGCGTTGCCCCGGGCTGCTCAATCTCGCGCCTCCGGCGTTTTATTTGGATGTCAGCCTCTCTCCCACCTCCACCCCCTCCCTGATCAGCGTGCGGATCTTTCGCAGCTGGAAGCCCAGAAAGCGCAGCATCTTCGGAGGCTGCCAGTGATACAGGCGGCCGTCGATGACCTGGGTGATGCGACCGGGGTGTCTCTCGAAATGGGCGCGGACGTCGGGGGTGAAGAGCTCGCGGATGGCGTGCTCGTCATTCTGCACATTGCCCGTCAGCCGAAACCGCCGGGAGAAGCGCGTGGAGTCGGGGAAGTCGATGTCCTGGCCGGACACGGCGGCGGCGATTCTCTGCCCCATGGTCTCAGGGCGGAGGAGGAAATCGGGGATCTCATCGCCGAGGGGATCGAGGACCACCAGGGTCACGGGATAGCCGCGCGTGCTCCCCTTCGCGGGATCGGTGACGCACCGCAGCTCGGCGACGGTGACAGCGAATCGCCCGATGCGTCCCTGGATCATCCAACGCGCCTCCCAGTCGCCGCGCGAGGTCTGGAGGGCGTGAGTGGGTGGCAGTGCCACTCCGGTGCCGCCGTGCTCGTGATGCGTCAGGCCGAGCTCCTCGGCGAGGCGCTCGAGCGCCAAGCGCCGTCGCTCGTGGAGCAGGAATGCCACCCCACCGAACGTGAGAATGACGGCGATGAGGATCAGCCATCGGAGCCAGGTGGGCAGCTGGTTGGTGGCCTCAGGATCCATGCCCTCTCGTTTCTCCTTCCGGAGGCGGAAATGTCAAACCGGGATCGGGGGCTCCCATGCCTTTCCCATCGCCAATGGTCTGGGAGTTCAACTCCCGGACCCGACCTCATGCGTGCTGGGTGCCGGAATGGGAATTCCGGCACGATCACACGAAGTGCATTGGCCACGCAGTCATCAGTGATCCCATCGCTCCTCGATGAACCGCTGAGCGCGGACGATGTCGGCCGCGTCGAAGACACCATCGCCGTTGGTGTCCTGCAGCTCGGACTCGATATCCGTGGGAGTCTCTGATCCCAGGAGGAATTCGGCTGCTCGGGGTGGCTCGACGACTCCCACACTCCCGTTCAGGAAGAACACAGGGGTCTCCGAGGTGGACTGTGCCCTGCTCACTCGGAAGAAGGCGGTTCCGCCGTCCCCGATGCCCATGCTGTCCCCAATGCCCGAGCCGGATTCCCCCGGATAGGCCGCCAGGGATCCCGCGCCTGCTCCCGGTCCTCCGTCGCCCGGGACGATCTCCACGTCCTCCAGCAGAGCTCGACACAGCGTGCACGCCTTCACGCCGTGTCCCCCGTTCCCACCATTGACCGGGGGGACGATGATCGGCGGCGCCGGGGGATCGAAGATGTACCACTCGTATCCCGGCCTGCCGGGACCGCCATCGCCTCCGGTCAGATGAGATGATCGGATGACAACGAGTGAACCGTCCGTGGCCTCGACGGCGCTCTTGCCATCGACACCGGTGGAGGTCGAGGGAGGCGCCACCAGAGTGCAGCCCTCGATGGTCACAGTCGAGCCATCGACGGTGACATTCTCTGCCATGATCCCCAGCAGCGAGACCTCCGACGAGGCCGAGATGCCGATGGCCCCCGCGATGCGGGGAGGTCCCGATCCGTCGTCCTCCAGCGAGAGAATCCGGTCACTGATCACCAGCGACTCCTCGTACTCACCCGAGGCGATGAGTATCCGCGTCTCGGGGGATGCCGCGTCGATGGCGCTCTGGATGGTGGGAAACTGGGAGGGCACGGTGATCAGGGGCGGATCACCATCGAGCGCCCTTTCCAGTGCAGTGGGGTGGGGGATCTGGCCGGGAAGAGCCACGGCCAGCAAGCACAGACAGATCGCCGCCAGGAGGAGGTGCCCCCTCCTCGATTGAGAAGTCATGAGTATCCCATCCTCTCCGCGCGACCCCACCAGCGCGGGTTGTAATCCTGGAACTTCGTATGTCACACGGGCGGGGGAATGGCAAGCAGATTGAGAAACCCCTTGCGTTGAATCGCGGGGGACATGGAAAATCGCACCCTTTGAACTGAAGAAAAGGCCCGCACATGCCCCCCCGATACTACGTCCCCGAGCTCGTCCGCCCGCTGACCCGGCTCAAGTACCGCCTCCTTGACGGGCGTCGGCCGTTCCCCCAAGGGCCGAAGCACGTCCAGATCCAGACGGTCTCAGGCTGCAACGGCAACTGCATTTTCTGCCCCAACCAGAAGACGGCGATCGACATCCCGATGGGCCACCTGATGGACATGGATCTCTTCAAACGGATCATCGATCAGGTCGTGGAGATCCCCTGCCTGAAGCGCATCTCGCCCTACCTGATGAACGAGCCGATGCTCGACAGGCTCCTGCCCGAGCGCGTGAAGCACATCTCGGATCGCAGGCCCCCCGGGGTGAGGATCAAGATCAACTCGCACGGCAACGCCTGCACCGAGACGATGGCGAAAAGACTGCTCGACGCGGGACTCACTCACTGCAACTTCTCGGTGCAGGGCATCGACCCCGAGGCCTATCGCCAGACGATGGGGCTGAACTTCGAGCGGACGGTGGAGAACATCGAGCGGATGGTGCGCCTGCGCGACGAGGGGAACTACCGCACAAAGATCAACGTCGTGATGCTCGACACGACCATGACGCATCCTCACCTCGATGCGATCCGCGCCTTCTGGCGCGAGCGGGGCATCACAATTCACATCAACCAGCTCGAGAACCGCGGCAACAGCAAGGGCATCCAGTCGGATGAGATCGCGGTCCACGCGCTGCAGACCTACCACTGGTGCAACAGGCTCTTCGACCAGATCTACATCCTCTTCGACGGCCGACTGGTCATGTGCTGCGCGGACTGGGAGCAGACGGGCGTGCTGGGCGACGCGAATCGCGAGTCCATCGCCGCCATCTGGCACGGGGAGCGCTACCGCGACTTCCGCCGCCGCTTTCTCACCGGCGAAGTCCAGGGCATGCTCTGCGACGGCTGCACGAAGGACGGCGGGGACGACGAGGACTGAGCGCCGCTCAGCGCAGCATCATCCCGGGGACCGTGCGGCGGAGGATCACCGGAGCGCGTGAGCCAAATTCTGAGACCGACGCCCGCACAACCCGCGTTTTCACCTTGGCACCGAGTGCCCTCGGGGGTATCATCTCGATCCGTGAGCTGGAGCGAGACAACTATTACGACGTCGATAACACGGACACCTGGTATCATTACGACAGGCTGGGGAACGTGGCTCTGACGACCGACATCGACGGGTACTCGAACGGCCTGCGGTGGCAGGACGCCTACGGTAATCAGCTGGCGAGCGTGAGCAACGGCTCCTGGGCCAGCGCGGCGAATGCGGAGGGCTACGGCCTGACGACCAAGGAGTACGACGGGGATGTGGAGATGTACTACTTCTGGCAGAGGTGGCACACTCCTTCTTTGGCAATGTTTATTTCACCTGATCCAATACAGAGCGGGACCTCTGATTTTTCCTCATGATGTCGCACCACTCTGATCTCGCGCTCTTCTCCCTCTGCGGTTTCGGCCCGGCGATGGCTCAGGAGATGGGAGGGGAACGGTCGCC
>JAFGKF010000122.1 GCA_016928695.1 Candidatus Sumerlaeota bacterium
CTGTGCGCCGTGGGACTCATCGTGGGGTGGGGGGGCGTCGCCCTCCTCTTCGAGATGCGAACGGGTGCCTTCTTCCAGAACGTGATCCTCAACCAGGTCGGAACCTATCCCTCAGATTACCCCGGCGGACTGCTGGCGTACTTCGCCCACAAGCTCACGCGCGAGGGCCGCAACGTCCTCCGCGCCGAGGGGCTGTGGGTGGCGCTGGCGATTGTGGGATTGCTCTGGGCGGCGGCCCGGAGGCACCCGGTGACACTTCGCTCTGCCTACATCGGCCTCTACTCGCTCGGGGGGCTGCTCTCGATCACCTACGTGACCAAGGGCGGGACGGTGGACTACATCTTCTGTCTCGGCGAGCCCTTCGTCGGGATCTGGGCGGCGTGGTCACTCGTGGAAGGGGCGAGGGCGCTGAATCGGTGGGCTCGGGGCTGGGGAACAATGCTCGCCATCGTGATCCTCCTTCTTGGCTGCTGGCAGGTGAGGCCGTTCCTCTGGCGCTACCTGAGCCAGGCGGGATTCGAGTGGCCCGAGGGCCGGATGGCGCTCGTGGTGGAGCAGATCGAGGCCCACAGCGGGCCCGATGACCTGATCCTCGCCCCACCGCACTTCGCGTTCATCACGCGGCGCCGACTGGTCGAGGATTTCTCATCGACGTATCTCTGGTACACCAAGTGGCGGCTGGGGGACCCCGAGGGGCTGGCGATGATGGAGCGCATCGGCGCGGCCATCGCCGAGGGCCGCGTGGCACTCGTGGCGATCAACGGCTTCTCCATCGACATCGTGAACGCCACGGCGCGGGGCGAGAAACTCCCTGCGGACTTCGGGGGGCGCGAGAACCGCTACATCGCCCAGATCACGCCGATTCGCCGCGCCGTGCTCGGCCACTGCACGCGAGTCGGACCCCGGCTCGAGAGCAACCTGCTGCACAGCGCCAGCACTGTTTTCCCGGATGTGATCTACCACCAGGAGGACCTGACCTTCTGGGTCCCACGCGACGCGGAGAGCGCGGGCAATGACTGAGAACGGCGAAGAGTATCTCGAGGAGGACGAGGAGCTCCGCCGCGAGGAGGAGTTCGAGCCGCCGCCGCTGCGCATCTCACCGGCGACCCTCGGGCGGCTGCTCATCTGCCTCTGGGTGATTCTCTGCACCCTCTGGCTCACCTCCGACCGGGCGAACGTGCCCCTGCCTTCGCTCGCGGTCCGCGCATGGGTGGAGAAGCTCTTCGCGGGACCACCGGTGGCGCTTCCCTCCGATGTGAATCTCTTCGATCTCTACGGCCCGATGTGGAACCTCTCGCTTCTTCGGACCTATGGCTCGCTGCTCTCGCCCTCGACCTGGGCCCACGCGGAGATCGGCTGGGGCAACATCGACTGGCTCGGCCACGCCGAGGCGCTCGCGGCGATCGTGATCTACACGCTGCTGGGCCTTCTGGCGCTCGGGGCGATGTCGATCCGCTGGCCCTGGCTCACGCGGCTGGCCGTCGGCTACGCCATGGGGGTGGGCATTGCCGGATGGGTGTTCGAGGGCCTCGCGATCTTCTTCTTTCTCAACCGCTGGACGGTGCTGGGGACCCTGGTGCTCCTGGCGGCGGCACTGGGATGGCTGTGGCACCGGGCGAGGGGAGAGGACGCCGTCACCGAGCCGGGCGAGCCCACGGTGGGCAAGACGTTCGCCGAGACCCTGCCCGATTTCCTCTTCCGCGTCGCCGCCTGGATCGCGCTGATCGCTCTCATCGGGCTGGGCCTCTGGCACGCCGTCACGCAGCCCCCCTCCAACTGGGACGCGCTGATCCTCTACCTCGGCAATGCGCAGCAGACCCACATGCAGGGGGGCTTTCCCATCAAGGTCTGCGCGCAGGTGGGCGTCGGGCTCGGCTCCAATTATCCCCACCTCTTCGAGGTCACGCAGGCCGCCATCACGCGCCTCGGGGGGCACTGGACGCCCCTCGTGGGGCAATGGGCCTCCCCGTGGGCGGCGCTCTGCGCCACGGTCATCGTCTTCGCGCTGGGGCACCGCATCTTCCGCCGCCGGGATCTCGCCCTTGCCGCCGCGCTGCTCTTCCGCTGCGTCCCCCACAGCGTGTATCACTTCCAGCTGGTCTCGAACTACCCCCTGGCCATCCTCCTGACCGCCGCGATGCTGCTGGCCGCCTACGACTGGCTCAACACCGGCCATCGGCGCTACGCGGTGCTGATGCTCGCCCTGGTGGCCTTCGGCTGCCACATCAACTACCTGATGCCCGCGATGTGGATTGTGGCGGTGCTCGCGCTGCTCTTCCGAGCCCTCTTCGAGAGGAGCCACCCCCAGAGCGGGAAGCGAAAGAGCCGCTTTCCCGCCGAGGAGCGCCGCTGGGGCGGCGTGGCGATCGCTCTGCTCGCTGCGCTGGTGCTCAGCTCCACCTGGTACATCCGCAACATCGTCGTCACGGGCAACCCGGTCTACGCGTTCTTCCCCGAGATCTTCGGGGGCGAGCACATCAATCCCGATGTTCTGGCGTCGGCGGAGGTCGAGTGGCGCGCCAACGGCGACGGCCTGGGCCAGCAGTCGGCGCTGGCCAATCTCCTGAGCCTGCCCCGCTATCTCCTGATCGATCCCCGCACGCGCTGGCTGCTCTCGCCCGTTTTCGAGGGATTCGCGCTGCCGGGGCTCCTGATGCTCCTGATCGGCCTTGGGGTGTGGCGACGGCGTGAGTTCCTCGCCAGCCCCGAGCGCGTGACGTGGTGGCTCCTCGCGCTCTCGGTCTTCGGAGGGCTGTGGCTCTACCACCTCGCGCTGGCCGACTATTACCTCTACCAGATCCTCCCCATGCTCGTTCCCGCCGCGCTGCTCGCCGCACTTCCGCTCACGCTGCCCGGCGTCTGGGGCGCTCTGCCGCGCGGTGCGCTGATCACCGCGGTGCTGCTGGTCTCGCTCCCGATGAGCCTGATGGGATTCAAGCTCCGGTCCGACATCGATGATCAGCTCTCCCTTCGCGCTCTGACCCATCCCTTCCCCGATCCCGACGAGTACTACGCCCGCGTGTACCCGAGCGACGAGGTCCTGATCTGGCAGCTCCTCGAGCAGCACTGGCGAGGGGCGCGCCTGCTGACGCACGACAACCGCCACCTGATCTACGATCCCATTGTCGAGATCGTGCAACTCGACGACTGGGAGGTGCAGCCGATCTACGAGATCACCACCGACCGCGAGCGGCTCGCGCTCTGGCGCGACCTGGGGGTCGATCTCTACCTGCGCATTCCCAACGAGTCGAAGCACGCGGCCAACGCCTGGGCGGGCATCAACTCGCTCATCGCACGCGGTGACCTGCGGCTGCTCCTGCGCACGGGCAATCCTGACGATGGATTCTGCGCACTCTACGCATTCCCCTGGGCCGAGCCCCGCTGAGGCCGATTTTCGCCTGATCCTCCCTTGCGTCCCGACCTCGGCCGGCGCATCATCTGTCCGTCACCGGCGGGGGGCACGGCCACCGCGGGAGAGAAAGAGGAGGGCTCTGTGATGAATGCACGGACAATTGCGGGTTTCATATGTGGACTGGCACTGATCTTCGGCCTGGGCTGCGGAGGGGGAGCCGGCGTCGACGATGGCGACGGCGGCAAGCTTCTCTCCGGGGAGGAGCAGATGGTCAAAGAGTGGTTCGTGGCACTCGCCGCGCTGGGTGAGAGCATGCCGGATGTCGATCCCACGCAGGCCGACGAGGCTGTGCGCAATCAGGTCCGGCAGATCATCGATGACATGGCGGATCTCACGCCGCCCCGGATCCGTGACGCGGAGGCCAACAGCGCGTTTCAGGATTTCCACGCGGCCATGGGCCGTGCGCTGGACATCATGAAAGACATGCTCGACAACATGCCCGGCCCCGACGCGAGCCAGCAGGAGATGATGGCCTTCATGGCCTCCATGGGGGAGCAGATGGCCGCCATGCAGGAGATCGAGACGGCCATGCGGGACTCCATCGGGAGAGTCCAGGCCATCGTCGCGGTCGACTTCGCCGATGATGCCGAGGCGCAGGAGCAGCTGCGCAGCATGATGAGCGGGTTCGATCTCTGATCCTGAGCAGATCTGAGGGGCCGCTGAGAGCGAGGCATCGCCTCTCAGCGGCCCCCCATCACCACGGGGATGCTCGAGAAACACCACCAGCCCTCGCACTCGGTCTGGGATGTCAACAGCATCTGGCTGGCGTTCCTCTTCCTCTGCATCTGCTGGGTGGTGATCATGGTGCTGATCATTCACCGCGATCGGCTCAATTACAATCGCATCAACGAGCTCATCAACCAGCGCTCTGAGGTGATCATCCAGCTCGACCGAGCGGAGCCCCAGAGCCCCGAGAGAGAGGAGCTCGAGGATCGACTCGAGAGCATCAACAGCCGCATCGCGACGGCCGTCCAGCCACCGACAGCCATGTTCATGCTCTACTCCGCGTTCGGGGGACTCTTCATTCTCGGCTACTACCTTCTTCTGTGGCGGCTCGGCCCCCAGATCCGATCGATGGCGATGCGCATCTACCTCGCCACGCTGCCACTGGGATTCATCTACATCTTCCTCCTGGTGACGCTCTGGCAGCCCCATTCGCCGTCTCAGCTCTTCTCCAACACCCTCGCGGCCTGTGTGGCGCTCTACTTCGCCGGGGGCCTCGTCGCCTCCTGTGCGCATGCGATTCTGTGGGGAGAGAAGCCTCCCCCAGATCAATCTGGGAACAATCATTCCGCGGGCTCTTCCTGAGATCTGCTGTCGGCTCTTTGCACACGACTGCCATGAGGTGGGTTACGGCCATCTCGCGGGCGCCGTGGGGCGATCCTGACTTTTTTCCCCTCACCCAGATTTGTCGCCGTGTAACCTCTTTATCCACAGTATTTCACATCCTTTCTGGCTTCCATTTTTCTCTTGACCGGATCTGATCAGACTGATATGATAGACCACTGAGTGTAGATGACTGGTATCACTGTGTTTATACGGTGAGGCGAAGAGGTGAAATCCCGGTGACCGCCAAGCAGTACAACGCCGAATCTATCCGTGTTCTGGAGGGCCTCGAGGCCGTCCGCGAGCGCCCCGCCATGTACGTCGGTGACACCGCCACGGCGGGGCTGCACCACCTGGTGTATGAGGTGGTCGACAACTCCATCGACGAGGCCATGGCCGGTCACGCCACCCGCGTGACCGTGACGATCCATGTCGACGATTCCGTCACAGTCACCGACGACGGCCGAGGCATCCCTGTCGGCAGGCACCCCGATCCCAAGATGAAGGGCAAGGACGCGCTGGAGGTGGTCATGACGACCCTCCACGCCGGCGGCAAGTTCGACCACGACTCCTACAAGATGTCGGCGGGGCTCCACGGCGTCGGCGTCTCGTGCGTCAACGCCCTGAGCGAGTGGCTCGAGGTGGAGGTGCGGCGCGATGGCGAGGCTCACACCCAGCGCTACGAGCGGGGCAAGCCGGTCACAGGGGTGGTGAAAAAGGGCAAGACCAAGTCGCAGGGAACAGTGACGACGTTCATGCCCGACCCGGAGATCTTCGAGGTCTCGGAGTTCGACCACACGACGCTCGCCGGCCGCCTGCGCGAGCTGGCGTTTCTCAACGCCGGGCTGACCATCAAGCTGGTCGACGAGCGTCACGGTCAGTCGGACACGTTCCGCTACGCCGGGGGACTGGTGGAGTTCGTCAAGCACATGAACCAGGGCAAGACGGTGCTCCACCCGAAGCCGATCTTTTTCCAGGGGGAGAAAGAGATCACCACCGACCGGGGCAAGACCGAGACCGTGCTGGTCGAGTGCGCCATTCAGTACAACACCGGCTTCGACGAGCGGCTCCGCTCGTACGCGAACAACATCCACACGCTCGGCGGCGGGACCCACCTGATGGGTTTCCGCAAGGCGCTGACGGCGACGATCAACCGGCAGGCCAAACGGCTCGACCTGCTCAAGCGGGTCAAGGAGTCGCTGACGGGGGATGACTTCCGCGAGGGGCTCACGGCGGTTGTCAGCGTCAAGCTGACCAACCCGCAGTTCGAGAGCCAGACCAAGTTCAAGCTGGGCAACACCGAGATCGCGGGGCAGGTCGAGCAGATCACGAACGAGGCGCTGGGCGAGTATCTCGAGGAGAACCCCGCCGTTGCCCGGAAGATCATCCAGAAGGCCGTGCTCGCCGCCCAGGCCCGCGCCGCCGCCCGCCGCCAGCGCGACCTCGTCCGCAAATCCGCCCTCGAGGGCGGGGGGCTGCCCGGCAAACTGGCCGACTGCTCCGAGCGGCAGCGCGAGGGGACCGAGCTCTACCTGGTCGAGGGCGACTCGGCCGGCGGCTCGGCCAAGCAGGGGCGGGACCGCCACTTCCAGGCGATCCTCCCGCTGCGCGGAAAGATCCTCAACGTGGAGCAGGCCCGCCTCGACCGGATCCTCTCGAACGAGGAGATCAAGAACATGGTCATGGCGCTCGGGACGGGGTTCGGCGAGAGCTCGTTCGACATCGAGAAGCTCAAGTACGACAAGATCATCATCATGACCGACGCCGACGTCGACGGCGCCCACATCCGAACGCTGCTGCTGACCCTCTTCTTCCGCCGCATGCCGGAGCTGATCGAGCGCGGGCACGTCTACATCGCGCAGCCGCCGCTCTACTCGGTCCGCCGGGGCAAGCGGATGGAGTATCTGCGGACCGAGTCGGAGAAGGACGAGCACCTGATCCGCCAGGGGGTGGATGCGCTCGAGGTCTCCTTTGTGCCCCGCGGCAAAAAGCGGCCCGCGTCACTGACCAAGACCCAGCTGAAGCAGCTCCTCGGCTGGCTGCTCGACCTCGAGATCTGCGGGCGAGACCTGCTCCGCAGGGGGATCTCGCTGGGGGATTACCTCCGGCACGCCGATGGGGAAAATCTCCCGCGGTTCCACGTCACCGCCGAGGGGATCGATCGGCACTGCTTCACCGTCGAGCAGGTCGAGGAGATGATCCGCGCCATCCGCGAGCACGCCGGGCTGCCCCCCGAGGCGGCCGACGAGCCCAATGGCGAGGGCAACGTCAACGGCGCCGAGGTCAACGGCGACAACGGCGACGACTCCCTGAGCGAGTCGCTCTACAACGTCACGGAGTATGTCGAGGCCAAGCGCATCGCGGCGATTCTCGACAGGATCCGGCGCCTGGGCGTCGACCCGGGGACGTTCGACGTCGACATCCGCTCCCCCGAGCCCGCCTGCGTCTTCACGGTCAAGGAGAGGGAGAGGACCACCGAGATCAAGTGCCTGGCCGACCTCCTCGCCCTCGTCCGCGAGGTGGGGAGCCGGGGCGTGACGGTGCAGCGCTACAAGGGCCTCGGTGAGATGGACCCCGGGCAGCTGTGGGAGACCACCATGGACCCCAAGACCCGCACGCTGCTGCAGGTGAGCATCGAGAACGCCGAGAAGGCGGATGAGATCTTCACGACGCTGATGGGCAGCGATGTCGTCTCGCGGCGCGAGTTCATCACCACCCATGCCCTCGACGTCCAGAATCTCGATGTGTGAGTGAGAGCGACCCATGCAGGACACCCGCGAGCAGATCATCACCCAGCCCATCGTCGATGAGATGCGCAC
>JAFGKF010000123.1 GCA_016928695.1 Candidatus Sumerlaeota bacterium
AGGACAAGCCGGGGATCCCTTGGCTCAGAGGCCATCCGGCGCCAGAGATTGGCCACCGCAGCCCGGGTCACCTCACCGCGCTCGAGCGCCACCCGAATCAGCGAGAGGGCCTGCTGCGTCTCGTCACTGTGGAGGCCGGGCAACCGCCAGCGATGAGGTCTCTCCTCCCAGGCCTCGCGTGCATCCACGTACCCGCTGAGGAGGCCGAAGAGCTGCCTGATCCGGCCCGACTTGAGCCCCGCGACAGGGGCGCCCAGGGCGTCGCCCACAGCCAGGCCCAGAAGGCAACCCCGAGCCAGAGAGCGGAGAGAGAGGGATTCGCTGACCATGGGGCTTTTCTCTCACAGAGGTCCTGACGCGTCCAGAGGATCAGGCCCATCGGTGAAAGCCGTTTCGGAGGATGGGCTTCTGACCATCCTGAGACCAACGGGGGCGCGAAAGAGGTGGAATCGATGTGGTTTCTTCACCTCCCGCGAAAAGCCGGGCGCTGATTTACAAATGAGGGTTGCCAAACACATTTTCTCTGGTCATCGTGCGGCCCCAATTGTCCCCCAGGAGCCATGCCATGCTGCCCAAGATCATCTCCAAGAAATTGCCAGGCCCGAAGGCCCGGAAGATCATCGAGCGCGACAAGCGAATCCTCTCCCCCTCTTACACGCGCGATTACCCGCTGGTGATCGAAAAAGGAGAGGGCTGCCTCGTCACTGACCCCGATGGCAATGTGTTCCTCGACTGCGCCGCGGGCATCGCAGTCTGCTCGACAGGTCACAGCCATCCGCAGGTGGTCAAGGCGATCAAGGATCAGGCGGACCGCTTCATCCACATGTCGGGCACCGACTTCTACTATGAGCCCCAGGTGATCCTCGCGGAGATGCTGGCGAAACATCGGCCATTCAAGGATGACGCGAGGGTCTTTTTCACCAACTCGGGGGCCGAGGCCGTCGAGGCCGCCTTCAAGCTCTCCCGTTACCACACCGGCCGCGATCGCGCCATCGCCTTCTATGGCGCCTTCCACGGACGGACGATGGGCGCACTCTCACTGACCGCCTCGAAGGTGATCCAGAAGAAGGGTTTCACACCGCTCGTCCCCGGCGTGCATCACGTCAACTACTGCTATCCCCATCGCTGCCCCTTCCATCACGGCAACGAGCCATGCTGCGAGCACTACCTCGATGAGCTCGAGGACACCATCTTCGAGAAGACCCTCGATCCGGAGCGGGTCGCGGCGATCTTTGTCGAGCCGATCCAGGGCGAGGGGGGCTATGTGGTGCCGGCCAGGGGATTCCTCGACCGCCTGAGGGCCATCTGCGACAAGTACGGCATGCTCCTCGTCTTCGACGAGGTCCAGAGCGGCATCGGCCGCACGGGCAAGTTCTTCGCCGCCGAGCACTTCGGAGTGGAGCCCGACATCGTCTGCATGGCCAAGGGCATCGCCTCGGGCATGCCGCTGGGCGGGATCATGGCGAAGGCCCAGGTGATGGACTGGCCCTACGGGGCGCACGCCTCGACGTTTGGCGGCAATCCCGTCGCCTGCGCCGCGGGCATCGCCACGGTGGACCTGGTTGAGAAAAAGCTCATGAACAACGCCGCGGAGATCGGCCGCTTGATCATGAAACACACGAAGGACTGGGCCAAGCGCCACGACATCGTCGGAGAGGTCCGCGGCAAGGGCCTCATGATCGGCTTCGAGATCGTCCAGCGAGGGGGCAAGGACCGCCCGGCCCCGACGCTCCGCAACGAGATCATCGAGCGCGCCTTCCAGCACGGCCTGCTGATTCTCGGCTGCGGCCCCAACACTGTCCGCTTCTGCCCACCCCTCGTCATCAATGAGAAGCAGGCCATGTGGGCCATGGACACACTGGAGAAGGTGATCATCGCGGTCGAGAAGCCCTCGTCGAAGGACCTGAACAACGACAACCACTTCCAGCCCCTCAGCGCCGGGCGCCGTCTGCAGGGCGCTGTCCCGACGCCATCCAAGCGCCCCGGGGCACGCCCCGAGCGGCGGAGCACGCCCGATCGCCGAACCAAGGCGCGCAAGACCACAGGGCGCCGAGTCACGGACAGCAAAGTGGTCGCCAAGAGGAAAACCGCCAAGAAGAAGGCCAAGAAGAGAAGGGGCTGAGCCGCGATGAGACTTTACGAGTTCGAGGCGAAGAAGATCTTCCGCGAGATGGGAATCCCCACGCCTCAGGGCATCCTCGTGGCCTCCCCGGCCGCGGCCGGTGAAGCCGCGAAGACGATCGGCGGCCCCGTGGTGGTCAAGGCTCAGGTGCTGACCGGGGGACGCGGGAAAGCCGGCGGCATCAAAAAGGCCACTGACCCTGCGGAGGCAGAGGCCATCGCAGCAGACATCCTGGGGATGGAGATCAGGGGATTCCGCGTCGACCGCGTGCTCATCGAGCCCGTGCTGGACATCGCGCAGGAGATCTATCTCGGCGTCACCATCGATCGCCTCCACTACCGCATCGCTCTCATCGCCAGCGCCTCAGGGGGAGTGGACATCGAGGAGGTCGCCGCGACCGATCCCGATCGGATCAAGACCCTGACGCTCGGTGTGGATGAGTCGCTCTACGCCCACCAGGGAGTGGATCTCGCCAAGCGGATCGGCCTGACCGGCAAGGCGATCGGTGCCTTTGCGAACATCGCGAAGATCCTCCACTCGATCTTCTATGTCCACGAGGCCAAACTGGTGGAGATCAATCCGCTCGCCCTGACCTCCGACGGCAAGCTCATCGCCGCCGACGGCCGCATGTCCGTCGACGAGGATGCCCTCTTCCGCCACGGCGACCTGGTCGCGCTCGGCGTCGAGGGCCGCCATGAGGAGGGGGAGATGACCGAGCGCGAGCGCCGCGCGACGCAGCTCCAGATCCCCTACGTCGACCTCGAGGGCGACATCGGGATGTTCCCCGGCGGCGCGGGATTCGGAATCGCGGGCAACGATCTCATCATCGACCTCGGCGGCCAGCCGGCGAATTTCATGGACTCCGGTGGCGGCCCCACCCCCGAGCGACTGGCCCAGATGCTTGGGCTCCTCCAGGAGAATCCGCGGGTCAAAGTCATCTTCGGGGCGCGCTTCGGCGGCGTGTCGCGCTGCGACGACTTCGCCAAGGGCGTGATCCAGTTCCTCGAGACCGGCGCCCTGACGAAGCCCTTCATCTTCCGCATGACGGGCAACATGGTGGAGGAGGGGATGCGCCTGCTCAGCGAGGAGCGTGAGAGGCGCCCCGAGCTCTTCGCGAACGTGCAGTTCTTCGGGATTGAGACCCCCATCGAGCATGTGGCCAAGAGGGCTGTCGAGGCGGCCGCGGAGATCGCCTGAGCCGATCAGCCCGGTTTCCTGATCCCGTACTTCTGCATCCGGTAGCGGAGGTGGTGCCGCGGTATTTTCAACTGCCGTGCCGCCTTCGAGACATTCCAGCCGCACTTCTCCAGGGCCTCGACCATCATCCGCTGCTCATAGTCATAGAGTGAGTCACCCGGTGCGAGCCCGGGGCCCGAGGGGATCTCCTCTCGGTGAGAGGGGTGCAGGTCGCTCGGCAGATCGGCCAGAGACACGTGGGGACCATCGGTGAGCACCGCGGCTCGCTCGATGCAGTTCTCCAGCTCGCGGATGTTGCCACGCCAGGGGGCGTCGACCAGCGCCTGGAGCGCCTCGGGGGTGAATCCGTCCAGGTGGCGACCCAGGTTGCGAATGCAGCGCGCCAGGAAGTGCTCGGCCAGCGGTGCGATGTCCTCCCGGCGCTCGCGCAGGGGAGGGACATCGATGGGGATGACGTTCAGGCGATAGTAGAGATCCTCGCGGAACTCGCCGCTCGTGACCGCCTCCCGGATCCGGCGGTTGGTCGCCGCGATGATCCGCACATCGACGTGGATTGTCTCCACACCCCCCACACGCTCGAAGGTCCGCTCCTGCAGGACGCGGAGCAGCTTGACCTGGAGAGAGGGGGCGAGCTCACCCACCTCGTCGAGAAAAAGCGTTCCCCCGTGCGCCAGCTCGAATCGACCCCGGCGCCGGGCATGGGCTCCGGTGAAAGCCCCTTTCTCATGACCGAAGAGCTCGCTCTCGAGAAGCTGCTCGGGAAGCGCCCCGCAGTTGACCGCGATCAGCGGCTTGTCGGCGCGGTCGCTCCAGCGGTGAAGAAGCCGTGCGACCATCTCCTTGCCCGTGCCCGACTCCCCCGAGATCAGAACCGTCGCATTCGACTGCGCCGCCTTGCGCACAAGGGCGAGCAGCCGACGCGCCGTCTCGCCCGTCCCGACGAAGTCGCGATCGCTCACATGCGGTGAGGTGCGGCGCAGCCCCTCGGCCTCGCGGGCCACCATCTCATGGGTCTGAGCGTTGGCCAGAGCGGTGGTCGAGAGATTGGCGAGGATCATCAGGACGGCGGTGGTGGTCTCGGTGAAGGTCGGCTGGTCGAGGGGGTTGATCACCTCCAGGACGCCGATCACCTCCTCGCCCCGCTTCATCGGGAGAGCCAGGATCGCCTGGGTCTTGAGGCCCGTCTGCTCATCCACGCCGGGGAAGAAGCGGTTGTCCTCCGCCGTGTTGCCAACCACGATCGGCTCGCCCGTCTGCACCACGGCGCCACAGATCCCGACCCCCGGCTGAAGCACGAGACGCTTGCCCGAGCTGGCCAGCATCGGATTGTTCGACTTGCGGAAGACCAGCTCCTTGGTCACAGGGTCCTTGAGGATGATCGAGCACCCCTCGCAGGCGGCCATCTCCATGGCGAGCTCGACGATGCGCCCCAGCACCTCATCGAGATCGAGACTGGCGTTGATCGCAGAGGAGGCCTCGATCAAGCGGGTGAGGAGACCAGGCTCCAGAGACTTGGGCGTCCGCCAGTTGACACTTTCATCAGCCATCTCTTCACCTCGACCGGATCTGGACACAATTGACCAGAGGGTTCAACAGGAACCTTTTACCCGGCGATCTGTCCCATCGGGAGACGGGATCGGACCACGGTCCCGCGCGGGCCTGAGGGCAAAGATCTTGACTCTGCACCCCGCCCGTCGGGAAATGAGGACCGGTGGCCCGGCGCAGGGTGGTTTTGGGGGCCGGTGTCACCCTGCCGAATCAAGAGGAGATTCCCCATGCGACTCTTCATTCCTTTTCTGTGCCTCGCCCTGAGCCTGGCATTCCCCGCCCTGGGCAGCGAGCCGATCGAGCTCGATCATCCCCTGGTGGGTGCTCTGGAGGTGGGCGATGAGCTCACCGCAGAGCAGCAGTTCCAAGATCTCTTTCTCTTCGAGGGACACGGGGGGCAGGAGCTCTCCATCCATGTCCACTCCGATGAGTTCGACGGCGTCCTCGAGGTGACCGATGCCGCCGGAAACGTCCATGTCAACGACGACTATGGCTCCACGCGCGACTCCCAGGTGGACATGATCGTCGGCGAGGACGGCCCAGTGGAGATACGCGTCCGCAGCTATTTTCCGGGTGCCGAGGGCTCCTACATCATCACCATGTCCCCGGGGGGCGCCGAGAGCAGCCTGCGGGGCAGCGCGCAGGACAGCGCCCTCCCTCTGGGGGTCGGGCAGGTGGTCCACGGTGATCTCGCCCCTGCCGACTCGAGGCTTCTCTCGGGCGAGTGGATGGATGTCTACTACTTCAACGGCACCACGGGGATGGAGATCACACTCGATCTGCAGTCGCCCGAATTCGACACCTATCTGATGCTGATCATGCCAAGCGGCGAGCAGATCGACAACGACGACATGCAGCCGGGACTGATGACCGACTCGCAGATCTCCCTCGCGCTGGAGGAGACAGGGGAGCACATCGTGGCGGTGACCTCCTACGGCGTCGGTGAGATGGGTGGCTATCAGCTCAGCATGACGCCCGGGCTCAGCGCTCATCCCACGGTGATGGCCCCCGATCTTCTCTCGGCGACGTCCATCACCCCCGGGCAGAGCCTCCAGGGATCACTCCAGGAGGGCGATCAGAGCCTGAGGACGGGAGAGTTCATGGATCTCTACTCGTTCACGGGGAGCGCGGGGGAGACATTCAGCATCAGCATGACATCGACCGAGATCGATCCCTACATCATCTTCATCCACCCCGACGGCACTCAGGAGGACAACGACGATGCCCGGTTCGGCTCGTTCGACGCCGGCCTGAGCGTCACCCTTCAGGGCGACGGCGAGTGCCAGATCGGCGCCACCAGCTACGCCCCCGATGAGACGGGGGTCTATCAGCTGGCTCTCGCCAGAGCCGGGGGCGAGGTGCGCGTGGAAGATCTCCCTGAGATCGCCCCGGGGCCTGAGACCCATGTGCCCCCGGTCACTCCACCGCCGCCCGTCACGCCGCCGACGGAGGAGGGGATCGTGCTGGGCGAGCTGAGCGATCAGGATGCGCGGCTCTACAATGGTGAGTTCGCCGACGCCTACACGTTCATGGGACAGGCCGGGCAGCAGATCTCCATCTCGCTGGAGTCCTCGGACATCGACACCTACCTGATCCTCACCTATCCCTCCGGTGACACGGAGGACAACGACGATGCTCATCCGAACACGCTGAACTCCATGATTCAGTCCACGCTCCCCGAGACGGGTGAGTACACCATCACATGCACCTCCTATGCACCCGCGGAGGTCGGGCCCTACACCCTCACCTTCTCCGGGGGCAATCTGACCCAGATCGAGGCGGAGCCGTTGATCGCCGACGGCCGGCAGTACTACGGGGTGTTCTGCGGGATCAGCGACTACGCGCCCCTGGGGCCCGGCGGCTCGGACCTGCCCCTCTGCCGGGGGGATGCGCTGAAGCTGGCCGATGCCCTGACCGACATGGGCATCATGTCCGCGGAGAACGTCATCACGCTCGTCGACGATGAGGCCACTGTGGAGAACATCGAGGCGGCATTTCAGCAGATCGGCTCGCGGGTGAACGCCGACGACGTGTTCATCTTCTTCTACTCCGGCCACGGCGGCCAGCGGCGAACCGCCGTCTCACGCACGGAGCTCGACGGCATGGACGAGTATCTCGTCACCTTCACCGGCGATGCGGTGACCGATGACCGCATGACTGAGCTCTTCGATCAGATCAACGCGGAGATCGCGCTCATCTGCCTCGACGCCTGCTTCTCCGGCGGTTTCGCCAAGGATGTCATCATCGCCCGGGGACGCATGGGGTTTTTCTCCAGCGAGGAGGACCTCACATCCGATGTCGCCTCGAAGTTCCAGTCGGGAGGATATCTCTCACACTTCTTCCTGACGGGAGTCACCGGCGAGGCCGACGATGATCCCAGGGACCGGAGGCTCAGTGTCGGGGAGATCTGCCACTACCTGCAGGTCCAATTCGGCGAGCACGTCAGCCGCCAGGTCACCTCGGTGACACGGCGCCAGACAACCGGCTATCAGCACCTGGTCGTCGACCGCAGCGGGGTGAAGATCGAGGACATCCTGATCTCCATGCAGTGAGACGCCCGCCGTCACCGTGAAACTCTGAGGCCGGGGCTCGCTGGGTCCCGGCCTCTCTGTCTGCGGTGCCATGGGGATGTCGCGAGAGATCGAGACAGAGCGGGAGATCCCCTCGTCATCTGCGGCTCAGCTTGCCTATTCCGCCGCGGTCTGATCATCTCGCCCATCAGGGCAGGAGGAGCTCTGATGATGGCATTCCTCTCCGAATGGTGCCGGAATTCCCATTCCGGCACCCGAAACGGGAGATATGGCTTCCAGACCATGGAACAGGCAGAGAGCAGCGAAGTGATCATGAGCATCATCAGAGGTTGCTTTCGCCGGTGTGCCGTGTGGGCGGCACTGATTCTCACGGTGACCGCCACGTGGGCGGAGGTCCCCGGCGAGAGATTCAACATCGATCGCCTCGGCGGGATCGTCTCGGGAGCCCAGACGCTGGTGAGCAGCGGGGAGGAGTTCCTCATTCTGGGGGATGCCGGGAGCATCGAGATTCTGAGCATCGTCGATCCCAACCGCCCCGAGCCCGTGGGGCGACTGGAGATGGAGAGTGCGCTGGCGCTCGCTGTCCGAGGGCCTCTGCTGGCTGTCTCCACGGAGAGCGGGATCGCTCTGATCGACGTCTCCGACCCAGGAGACCCTGTGGTGCTGAGTCTGATCCCCGGCACGCCTGAGCACCTGGAATTGGCTCTGGCCGAGGGTCTGCTGTTCGAGGGCGAACCCTCCGGACTCACCGTCTATGACATCGGCGATCCCCTGGATCCGCAGACGCTGAGCCATCTGCCTGTGAGGAGTCCCGGCACGTACTCCGAGGAGTGTGGCCTCACCGTCATGGACGACTGGGCACTTCTCGCCGTCGACGACAGAGATCTCAACGTCATCGATGTCTCAGATCCCGCCAGTCCCGAGCTGGTGGCCGCTGAGCAGATCAGCTACTCAGCGCCACCCCCTCAGGTGCTCGGCGACCGAATCTGCATCGCGACGGGGAATGAGATCCGGGTCTATGAGATGAGCGATCCGGCCAGCCCCGAGCTCATGGGGTCTCACACCACCGCGGATGAGCTCTACACCGCTCTGGACGTGTCGGGCTCGCTTGCCTTCGTGGGCAGCAACCGGGGTGGACTGCGCGTTTTCAACATCGCCTCAGGCATTCCAAGCCCAGAATACACCAATGTGGGTCCCATTGTCTCTGACCTGACGATTGTGGATGACAGACTACTCGGACTCGACGCCACCGGCATGGAGATCTGGGGTTTGAGCCCGGAGGGGGTGCCCTCGCTTCTCCGCACCCGCGATCTTCCCCAGGAGCCGACGGACATCGAACTCGCAGATGATCTGATGCTTGTCACCGAGGAGAGCGGATCCCTCCAGGTGTTCGATGTGAGCGATCCCATGGCCCCTCATCTGCTCGACTCGGAGCGTGTCACCGGCTCGGCGCGAGCGGTCGACGTCTCCGGGGAGCTCGCCGTGGTCGCCGCGACCAGCGGCCTCGCGGTGACAAGCATCGCCGATCCCGCCTCGATCGAGGTGGTGAGCTTCACCACCACACTCTACGGCTCCGAGAGCTCGGATGTCATTGTCCGGGATTCACGCGCCCATCTGAGCCGATTCCGTCAGCTGCTCACTGTGGATCTCAGCGATCCCACCGCACCCGAGCTGATCGCCATCCAGGAGTTCCCCAAGCAGGTCAACGCATTCGATGTCTCCGGTGAGCTCGCCGCTGTCGCGGTGTCAGAGCAGGGCGTCACCCTCTTCGACATCTCAGATCTCACGCAGCCTCAGACGCTGGGGCAATATCCGGGAGCGGAGCACATCGACGTGGCGCTGATGGGCGATCTCGCACTGGTGCTCATGAGGCACAGAACGCAGGGCTATCCGGGTGCGCTGATGATCGTCGACATCTCCGATCCCACCTCCCCGGTCACACTGAAGATCATCAGCATCCCATCGACGACTCAGAGAATCGCGGTGTGCGGCAGTGAGGTGACAGTCGGCACCACGGAGGGATTCGAGGTGTTCGACCTGACCGATCCCCTGCATCCACGACTCACAGGCTGGTTTCACCGCAATCCCTCGGCCACTGCGATGCAGACCCTCGATCGGAGGGGGGATCTGATCGCTGCGGGATTCATCAACTTCCTGGAACTCTATCGCACTCATCCCCCCGCGGGGCTCGCCCCGCCGATCCCCCTCTCACCCGGCACGGCTGATCCCCCGGGCCCCATGCTCCCCGATGATGATGTCATCATGCGCTGGGATGCCTTCACCCTGGAGAACAGCTTCTCGCTCACGGTCTCCAATGAGACCGAGGGCACTGTCGCTTATCACACTGAGGGCCTGACAGGCAGCTCGCATCTCATCCCCTCGGCGTGGCTGCCCGGAGGAAACCGCTATCGGTGGGCGATGACCTCGAACGCCGGCACGGCGGAGAGCGAGGAGTCCTCCCCCCTCTATTTCCGCATCGAGCTTCTCCCACCCGAGCTGGTGGAGCCCGGCGCGCTCATGGACTCCGATTACACAGGGGGCGCAGGCGAGGTCTACACGCCCACACCGGTGTTCCTCTGGGTCTCGCGCAGCGATGCGAGCTGTGAGGTCACCGTGCGGTATTGGCCGGATGAGACACCTGTTTTCAACCAGACCGGCCTGACTGACGGTGTGTGGTCGATCCCCCCCGGCGTCCTTGTCGACGGCGAGCGCTACACCTGGGAGCTCGTCACCCATCGGCATGAGTTCGAGAGTGTGCCGAGCGACCGCTTCATCTTCGAGGTTCACCTCGGCGCCGTTCCCGAGAACAATCTCTTCGAGCTTCCGCAGTATTCCCCTCTGCCGAATCGCCCCACGGCCCAGCTTCTTGCCATGGACCTCAATGGGGACAACCGATCCGATCTGGTGGGCCGGATCGAGGGGGGCGTCGGTGTGATGCTCACCAACGCCTCGGGCGAGCTGACCCTCGGTGTGGAATATCCGCTGGGCTACTCGCCGGAGGGTTTGACCTCGGCGGATTTTGACGGAGATGGGGACACCGATCTGGTTGCCATGGGGCAGGGATTCCTCTCACTCCTTCGCAACTCGGGCGACGGTGTGTTCGCCCCACCGGAGACGACCTCGTCCGCCACCATGAGCCACGGGGATCTGGAATCGGCGGATTTCGACGGCGATGGAGACATCGATCTGATCTTCACATCAGGCACCACGGGATTCACGCTGTTGCTCAATGGCGGTGATGGGACCTTTGAGGCGCCAATCACGATCCCATTGCACTGGCTCCACTCGGGATTGGCCGTGGGGGATCTCGATGGAGACGAAGACCCCGATGTCGTGATCGAGGCTCACGATGAGCGTGTGTGCCGCCTGATCTTCAATGAGGGGGGCAATTTGACGACCGCCTCCGCAGAGGTGGGGATGTATTGCGAGCCGAGCGGGACAATCCTGGCCGATCTCGACGGCGTGGGAGGACTCGATCTCGCGGCGTTCGATGATGACGGGCGCCAGCTGATTGTCCTCCGAAATCCCGCAGAGTCTGCCCAGAGAGACGTGATCGATCTCGATGCGACGCCGATTGATCTCGTGGCCGCCGATCTGGACGCGGATGGCTGGACTGATCTGGCACTCACACTCTCCGACGAGACAGTGGCAGTTTTTCCCAATCTCGGCGACGGGACTTTCGATTCCCCCGTTCGACTCAGCATGAAGAATGCTCAGCTCCTGGCGGCTGGGGATTTCAGCGGAGATGGGCTCGAGGACTTGGCAGTGCACTTCGGCGCCTGGAATCCCAACGCTCTGATTCTCAATCGGGGTCAGGGGCACCTCGCAGCACCCACCGCCCGGAGAGTCAGCACGTACCACTCGGCGTTCGCACTGGGGAATCTCGATGACGATGGCGCACTCGATCTCGCTTTGGTGTCCCACCAGTCTGAGGGGATCACCATCCTCTTCGAATTCGGCCGCACAGACAGAGCGGTCCACCTTGAGGGGAACTCATACACGGCATTGGTGCTGGGCGATTTCGACGGCGACGCGGACCTCGATCTGATCGCCGGGGGCGAAACCACCTATCCCCAGGGCAAACCTCTTCACCTCTTTCTCAACGACGGCGCAGGGGCGCTGGCGAGCCCGATCAGTGTCGGCAGCGGGTATTTCGAGACAGGACCGACCGCACTCGCGACGGCCGATTTCAACGGCGATGGGCAGCCCGACGTGGCGACATCAGACAGAGTGCTCCTCAACACCGGACCCGGAGGGGAGTGGGACATCTCACCCCTGCCAGTCGATGCCGTGGATGATCACCTTCGGACGGGGGACCTCAATGGAGATGGCCATCAGGACATCGTCGGCATACACAGTTTGAGCTATCAGGGACCAGACAGAGTCGCCCTGCTCCTCGGTGAAGGCACCGGCCAATTCGCCGCGCCCCGCCACCTGGCATCGCTGGAAAACGTGGACAGTCTCATCACGTGCGATGTCGATGCGGACACCGATCTTGATATCCTGGCAGTGGACTCCGGTGATCTGGTGACTCTCCTCAATGACGGGGAGGGAAACTTCTCTCTGACCCATCGCCTCGCGGTCGGAGTGAGAGAGAGACCGCAGGACCGAGGTCTGGAGGTTGGAGATTTCAATGAGGATGGATTCATCGACGTTGTGCTGTTCACGACCAATGAGATCCCTTGGGCGACCGACACAAGCCGGGAGGGGATTCGCGTTGCCCTGGGCGATGGCACTGGGCGCTTCACCCTCCATGGACGCATGTTCTCCACTCCCGAGGC
>JAFGKF010000124.1 GCA_016928695.1 Candidatus Sumerlaeota bacterium
ATCGACGACCACCTCATCCTCGCTGAACTCGCCGACGAGCTCGGGCGTGGGTGTGAAAGGTCGACCCCGTCGCCTCTCCCAGGCGCGCACGTCATCTCGCGAGATGCCCGTGGTGAAATCGCTGTCAGGCAGATACATCGGCATCAGGAGAAGCCGGTCCGGGGGATTGGCCCCCAGGCCGTCGAGCACCTCGGGCAGCAGCGGGGGGCGAAACTCGTAGACGACGCGGACATCGTATTCGCGCGAGGGATCACGCTGTCTCAGCACCGCGGCGAGTGAACGGGCCTGCTCCTCGGTGATGCGCTCGAGCGGGGAGGAGAAATTCTCTTTGCGCCACGTCTTCACGCGCGTGCGGCCCCGGAGCAGGGCGATCAGGGGGAGAATTGGGCGCGGGATCGGTGCCACTCGCCGCGTCAGGCGGCGGAGAATCGAGAGCGAGTAGCGGAACTGCGGCCCGAAGCGCGCCTCGGGCGGCTCACCGTACGTGAGCGCAAGGGTCAGCACCCTCTCGCGGTGGGAGGTCTCTCCGATCATCACTCTCTCGTCGGCAGCGCCGCGGTGATCTCCCCTGCGACCCGGTGGGCCTGAGCGATGCAGTCGACGACGGAGATCCCGTGGAGGTAGTTCCCCGCGAAGGCGATCGGCGCCGCCGCCGCTCGGGCCTCGCGCTCGAGACGCGCGATCCGCTCGACATGACCCATCCGGTAGGCGGGCAGGGCGTGCTCGTATCGGGTGATGCGCTCATACGCGCGCTTCCCGTTCCACCCCTGGGCGATCCTGAGATCGTGCTCGATGACGGCGAGCAGCTCCTCGTCGCTCAGGTTGATGGCCTCCGTGTCGGTCGCGCCGCCGGTGAAGACCGTCAGCAGCGTGTGGCCCTCCGGCGCACGCCCCTCGAAGACAGCCCCTGTGTAGAGCGAGCCGAGGATCCGCAGGCCGTGACCGCGGGGGACGAGGAATCCGAAACCTCGCGCCTCACGGGTCATCGAGGCGCTGGGCACGCCGAGGTGAGCCACCGTGATCGGGATGTACGGGATCTGCGCGAGCGGCTCCGCCGCGCCGGGGAGCGCGTCGGCGATCAGCGCGCGCGCCGTGGAGGCCGGGGTCGCCAGGATGAGCGCATCAGACGTCATCTCGACAGCTCCACTGTCTCTCATGTCCACGCTGATGCGCCAGCGGCCCCGATCGAGCACGATGCTCTTCACCTCGGCACCGGGCTGGAAGGAGTCCCCCAGCGCCTCGGCGAGCGCCTCGGGCAGCCGCCCCAGGCCTGTGTCGAAGCTGCAGAGCGAGGAGGGCACGCGCGGCTGCCCCGTCCGCCTCCGCTCGCGGCGGTCGGCGCGCATCTTCGCGATCGCGCCGCGCGTCAGGCTCCCGCGCCCGCGCTTGACGAGGGCTGCCATGCGCGGAAGCGCGCCCTGCAGGCTCATCGTCTCCGGATTGCCCGCGTAGACCCCCGAGATGAACGGCGCGATGAACATCTCGAACATCTCGCGGCCCACATGCCGCCGGGCGAAGTCCGCGACAGTGATCTCGCGCCGGGGCACTCCGAAGAGGAAGGGATCGACGAGCAGACGCAGCTTGCCGCCCCGCGAGAGCAGCGGCGTCCGGAGGAAGGCACGCAGGGATGTCGGGACCTCCTGCAGCCCGATGCCCTGCTTGTAGATGTGTCGCGGTTGATCGCGCATCGGCGTCCGGATCAGATCGCCCTCGAGGTCCAGATCCTCGACGAGGCCGCGGAACTCCGGCTTGAACAGGACCGAGTTCGGCCCGGTCTCGATCAGATAGTCCCCATCCCTCTCCGAGCCGATCACACCGCCGGGGCGATCCCCGGCCTCGAGCACCGCCACATCGACGCCCTGACGCTGGAGGTCGAACGCACACGTCAGTCCGCTGATGCCGCCGCCGATCACAGCGACACGGTGATGTTCTCCATCCGCATCCCATGCGGTGGGGGAGAGAGAGCGGGTCAGCGGCGCGAGACTCACAGCGTCCTCGAGTACGTGGGCTGCGTGCGGGGCGCGCTCAGATAGGTGTCGAACACCATGCCGATGTTCCGCACGAAGATGGTCCCGAGCAGCGTGACCTCGATGCGATCGCTTTGCATCGTGAGGAGACCGTCCTCCACCATCGGCGCGAGACGCGAGAGCTCGGGTGCGAAGTGATCATCGAAGTCCACCCCGAAGCGGCTCTCGATCTCCCCCTTGTCCAGGTGCCCATGGCACATCAGAGCGTAGATCACCGCGCGGCGGAGGCGGTCCTCATCCGAGAGCACGGTGCCCCGCTCGATCGGGAGCTCGCCGCGTGCCACCGACTCGGCGTGGGTCGTGAGGCGCTTCGTGCTCTGCGCGTAGAGGTCCTCGAGGGCGCTGATCGACGAGACGCCCATCGCGAGGATGTCCGTGCCCGCCTGCGTCGTGTACCCCATGAAGTTGCGCTGGATTGTGCGGTCGCCACGCGCCACCGACAGCGGATCGTCGGGCAGCGCGAAGTGATCCATGCCGATGTGGGTGAACCCGGCCTCGATGAATCGCTCGAAGGCGGTGACGAAGATCTCGAACTTCTGCGGACCCGAGGGGAGCGCCGAGGGGTCGATGCGCCGCTGATGGCCGAGGCGCTTCGGCAGATAGGCGAAGCTGTAGAGCGCCACGCGGTCGGGCCGCATCTCGAGGATGATGTCCAGCGAGCGATTGATCGTCTCCGGCGTCTGGTGCGGAAGGCCGTAGACGA
>JAFGKF010000125.1 GCA_016928695.1 Candidatus Sumerlaeota bacterium
CGCCCTTCCGTGCTGGATCAGTGCACGGGCGCAGCGTGCTGCGCCCTTCCGTGCTGGATCAGTGCACGGGCGCAGCGTGCTGCGCCCCTACAGAATAAAGGAGTGGCGAGGCAATGATCCATCAGGACACCATGCCCGATCCCCCAGGGGGTGTCAAACCCCACCCCGCTGAAAGACGCGTCGGCGGGGCAACCTGTTGCCTGCCAGAGGCTCAGCCTGTCACCGGACGGGCCAGCCAAGGGCCCGGGCGTGGTCCAGGATCTCGCCGAGGGCCTCGTGGCGGCCGTGCCCCGAGCCCTTGAGGACCTCGAAGCCCGAGCCGTCGGCGCACTCGACGATCAAGCCCTCGGTCTTCGAACCCATGCTGATCGGACCGATGCGCAGCGAGACAATCTCGTCGGTGCGCACCCAGACCGACCCGGGGATCGCGTCGACGAGACGATCCAGCTGTTTGCCATGGAGTCCTGCGCGCCAGCGCTCGACGCGGCCACGCGAGCGCATGACGGAGACGAGCGCGAGAATGACAAGGAGGACACCGCTGAGAATCGCGATGTCGCCGCGGTTCATCACCAGCCCCGCGATGATTCCGATGGGGCACAGCGCCGCGAGCAGCAGCGTCCATCCGCAGCCGGTGATCCGCTGATCCATCGCGATGAAGAACACCCCCTCGGAGCAGACGTGGAGGTCTCCGCCTCGCCACTGGTCAGTGTGGCAGGCGACGTTCTCGACGGTGAGGATGGCGGTGGGATCGGTCATGGGGTGTCACTCTCTGAAACGGGTTTCACTGAGATCTGGGGACAGACCGCACTCCCTTCTCAGTCCCGGAGGGACGTCACAGTCTTGGCCTGGGGCAAGCCCGCCGAAGCGCAGCGAAGGCTGGGCGAAGCCCCAGGGGACATTGTCGCCCTGCTGGAAGCCCCGGATGGGGCGAAACAGAGCGATTGTCTCGCCCCATCCGGGGCTCAGGCTTATACAGTGTGATCGTTTCCCAGGGGCGTTGCCCCTGGCTATCAATGTTTTGCCCCTCCGGGGCGCCGAGCAGCGCAGTCATTCTGCTGAGCAGTGCAGTCACTCTTCAGAGGTCACAACCTCCATCCGATCCCAGAGAAAGATCCGCGCCCAGACCTCGAAGGTCTTGCTCCAATTGGAGTCGAGCTTCCGGCTCACCTGAATCGCAGCGCCATTCATGGAGGAGAGATACAGCGTGTTTGGATGGAGCTCCGCCGCCACGACCTGCTCCAGGGGCAACCACCAGGCAGCGGGCAGTGAGGCGACGAGTCCGTGCAGACCCGGCACGGACCGAGTTTGTCTTCGCCGCTGGCGGTCAAACCAGATCCGGGGGATCAGGCATCCCGCGGCCGCCAGGATCGCGGCAAGGAAGAGAATCCACCAGAGGGCGCCGCCCCGTATCAGCGCGATGATGAGCAGGGGGATCGCTGCGATGAGGGAGAGGACAGAGCCCCACTCGAGCGGCCAGCGGCGCCTGCTGTTGGGGAGGAAGGCGATGCCCTCGGTCGTGAGGATCATCTGCCCCCTGCGAGCCGCGGAGTCGGAGATCTGACAGACCACGTCCTTGCATCGGCCATGGGGCGGATGCGATGGCGGTTTGACAACGGGCCAATTCCACTCCCGCGCCCGCTGTGTGATGAGCGCGGTCTGCAGCGGTCGGAGACCGCTGGCGGCGTGCTTCGCCTTTTTTGACAGGTGAATCGTGATCCTGTCTTTGGTCAGGCGGACCGCCTGCATCTCGTCGGGCCGGATCCACCATGCGCCCTTCAGCTCTTCGACCAGCTGGTCGAGCGGCCGCCCCCCGAGCCCCGCACGCCACTCATGCATCTGGGCGCGAAGAGCCTTCCCCTTGCGCTGAGCCCACCAGGGAAAGAGCACCCCGAGGGCGAGGAGAACAAGCAGGATGATCGCGCCGAGGGGAAAATCCACATCTCTGACGAGGGGCTCAATGAAGCCCGCCAGACCACTCCAGATCCCCCCTGTGATGCCCCCCGCGACCTGAGGATCCGCCAGCCAGCTCAGCCTGCTCGGGTGCGCGAGGAAGAAGACGCCGTCGGGCAGGACGTGCAGATCCCCCAAGCGGAGCCCGCCGCCGCGGTTCCAGACCGCCTGGCACTCGATGTGGTCGAGCGGTGCGCTGACCTCGGTGTCGGGGCTCGGAGGTGCTTTTTCCATGGCCAGACGATCCTCACTCCATTATTGATCTCTGCATAGAAAATGCATTTCATTTCGGTGCGGACTTTGTAGGGGCGCAGCATGCTGCGCCCGTGCCATGCGGCCCCTGAGAGGTGGGCGCAGCAGTGCTGCGCCCCCACAGGGTGGTGCTTTGAATGTGCAGAGTTGCATAGACGTCCGAATTCATCCCTGCCAAGCGAGAATTGCCCCATGTCCCTGACACGCGACGACATCCGCGCGATCTATGACTTGCCCTTCCCCGAGCTGATCCGGAGGGCGATGGAGGTCCACCGCGCGCATCACGATCCGCTTCAGGTCCAGCTCTGCCAGCTCGAGAACATCAAGTCGGGCCGATGCCCCGAGGACTGCGCCTACTGCGCGCAGAGCGCGCACCACGACGTCGAGATCGAGGAGTACGGCCTCGAGCAGGTCGAGGAGGTGCACGATGCGGCGCGGCGCGCGAGGGAGAGCGGCGCGACACGGCTCTGCATGGGCGCGGCGTGGCGTGGACCGCGCAATCGCAAGGAGTTCGAGACCGTTCTCGAGATGGTCCGCCGCGTCCGCGGCGAGGGGCTCGAGGCGTGCGTGACGCTCGGCATGCTCACATCGGAGCAGGCGCAGGAGCTGGCCGAGGCGGGATTGACCGCGTACAACCACAATCTCGACACCTCGCCCGAGCACTACGCGAAGATCATTCACACGCACACGTTCGAGGATCGCCTGGAGACGATCGGGCACGTCCGCGCGGCGGGCATCTCGCTCTGCTGCGGCGGGATCGTCGGCATGGGCGAGACGCGCGAGGATCGGATCGGTCTGCTGCATGCGCTCGTCTCGCTCGACCCGCCGCCCGAGAGCGTGCCGATCAACCGCCTCGTTCCCATTCCGGGCACGCCTCTGGCCGACGCCGAGCCGCTCGACCCGATCGAGCTCGTCCGCTGCATCGCCACCGCGCGCATTCTGATGCCGCTGAGCCGCGTCCGTCTCTCCGCGGGGCGGCAGGGGATGACGCGCGAGCTCCAGGCGCTCTGCTTCGTCGCGGGGGCGAACTCGATTTTCACGGGTGATCGTCTTCTGACGACTCCCAATCCCGGCGAGGGTGACCAGGGGCTTCTCGCCTCGCTCGGCCTGCGCGGCGAGACCGAGCAGGAGGCCGCGGAGGAGAGGGCGCGGCTGGGGATGCGGTGAGACCGGGGTGTGCCGGAATGGGAATTCCGGCATGATGAACAAACACCCAGTCTCCCACAGAGCCCCCTCATCCGTTCGGCTGACTTCGGACTTCGACGAGCTCAGCCGAGTCGCGAGCTCAGTCGAGTCGAGCTCACGACGAAGCCCCAACCCTTCTCCCACCAGGGGAGAAGGGAGAAGAATTGGAGTCCTCCTCTCCCCCTGTGGGAGAGGGGGAGACAGGGGGTGAGGGGCAAAGTTGACAATAATCTCCGGACAGACAGACAAGCCCCTTAAGGGAGTTGTCTGTCTGTCCGTTCCGTTTCATTTGGTGGAAAGTCCTGAAGACCTCGCCTCCAGGGTCTCAGACTCTCCGCTTCCAGGGTATCACCAGATCTCGGCGCGGTGAATCCCAGCGGGCCTGAAGGAGCTCACCCCCTCCACTCGGAATCAGGAATCCGTGCATTGCTCAGGATACTGCGCAGCGTTCCGAGGGGCAGGGGACGCCCCCGGTGTTCAGGAACGATCACCTGAAGGCGAGACTCGTGGTGACGCCATTTGCGGTGGCTTCCTCTCTGCGAAATCAGCTCGAATCCGTGGCGCCTGAGA
>JAFGKF010000011.1 GCA_016928695.1 Candidatus Sumerlaeota bacterium
CAGGTGCGGCTCGTGCGCGAGGTCGCCGCGGCGCTGGGGAGCGACGTCTCGATCCTCGGCGACCTGACGGGGCCGAAGATCCGACTCGGCCATCTCCCAAAGCCGGTGTGCGTGAGGCCCGACCAGCGGGTTGTGCTCACGGTCGGTCGCCGCCCTGCGCCGGGTGAGCTGCCGGTGACCTTCCGGGGTCTCGCCGGTGCCCTCGAGGCCGGTCAGAGGCTGCTGCTCAGCGACGGCCGCGTCGAGGCGCGCGTGGAGTCCGTCGACGGTCCCCGCATTGCGCTGCACATTCAGGTGGGTGGCACACTGACGTCCGGAAAGGGCATCAACCTGCCTCAGACGACGCTGAGAGAGAGCCCGATCACATCGCGCGACCTCCGCTGCATCGAGCGCGCGGTGGGCGAGCTCAGCCTCGATCTCCTGGCGCTCTCCTTCGTCCAGCGGGCATCGGATGTCGAGGCACTGCGCGATCTCCTGCGCGAGCGGGGAGCCTCGCTGCCCATCATCGCCAAGATCGAGCGGCGACAGGCGCTCGATGATCTCGGTGCGATCCTCGAGGCCTCCGACGGACTCATGGTCGCCCGGGGCGATCTGGGCGTGGAGATCCCGTTCGAGCACGTCCCCGGCGTTCAGAAGAGTCTCATCCGCGAGGCCAACATCCGAGCCAAGCCCGTCATCACCGCGACTGAGATGCTCGAGTCGATGATCAGCGCGTGGCGGCCGACCCGCGCGGAGGCGACCGACGTGGCCAATGCGGTCCTCGATGGAACCGACGCCGTCATGCTCTCCGCCGAGACCGCCGTGGGGGACGACCCCACCCGCGTGATCGAGGTCATCGAGCGCATCGCCGGCGTCACCGAACGCGAGATGGGCGAGGGCGCCCGCAGTCGCCTGCCCTCGGCCACGCCGGAGGACGAGCCCCGCGCCGTGTGCGACGCGGCGGTGGGCATCGCACGCGACCTGAGAGCCGATGGCCTTCTCTGCCTCACGATGGGCGGCACGACGGCGCGGCGCCTCGCGTGCCACCGGCCCCGTGCGCCGATCTTCGCCATCAGCCCCAATCCCGCGACGTCGCGGGCGCTCAACCTCGTCTGGGGTGTGACGCCGCTTCACATGACCGGCCTCGTGCCGCGCGATCCGGCCGAGGCCTTCCCGATCGAGGTCGCCTTCGACCGCGCGCTCTCGCGCCTGCGCCGACGTGGCCATCTCAGCGCGGGTCAGCGCATCGTCTGCGTCGCCGGGCTCCCGATACACACCCATGGCAAAAGCAACCTGATCGCCGTGCGCGAAGTGCCAAGGGGCTGAAATCGAATTCTCAGATCGTCTCCCGATCGTGCCGGAATTCCCATTCCGGCGCCACGGTTCAATCCCCCCATCCCCTTTGATCTCCTCACTCCCTCTCTCCCACTGTCCCTCTCTCCCACTGTCCCCCTCACCCCCTGCCCCCCTCGCGCCGCCGCCGAAGCGGCTTTGGCGCGCAGGAGGCTCCCGCGAGGGGGAGAGGGGGGACACATATACAGAAAGATCGTGCCGGAATTCCCATTCCGGCACTCCTCTGCTCCTTTCTCCCCTGCGCCCCCTCACCCCCTGCCCCCCTCTCCCGCGAGGGGGAGAGGGGGGACTGAACTTTCCGGCTCCCCTTCTCCCCTGGTGGGAGAAGGGGCTGGGGGCTTCGTCGTGGGCTCGGCCGAACGGATGAGGGGGCTCTGTGGGAGAGATCAGAGGAATCCCATTGATTGGTGCACTGGCCTTCATGAATGAAGGCCCCACCCAGATTGCTGTGGGGCCTTGTTTGATCAAGGCCAGTGCTTCCGCAGAGAGAAGAGGCGGAGCCCCTGGGGCTCCGCCTCCGATCTGTCAGGTGATGAGATGGGTCAGTACGGCAGCGGCTGCTGGGGAGGAGCCATGGGCTGCCCCATGCTCTGCGACATGGCCTGCTGCGCGCCCTGCACAATCGCCGCGATGTCCGACGCCGGGATGAGGAGCCCACCGCGGAGACCGCGCTCGTGCATCGCACCGGCGCACCAGATGCCGACCTCGCCCTGCCGGGAGAGCGACTGCGCCATCGCGCCGAGTGGCGAGGCTCCGGGGGGCATGCCCATCATCGCACTCATGCTGTCGACCCAGCCGAGCAGGCCGCTGAGGCTCAGGTGACCGATGCTGTCGGCGCCCACCGCCATGAGACCCGCCATCGCGGGGGGCTCGAGCGCGGGGCCGCCGCCGGCCAGTGCCTGAGCCAGCAGTGTGGGCTGAGCCTCGGTGGTCATGATCGCCAGCTCGCCCGTGGAGGCGAACCAGTAGTCGATCGAGTCCATCGCCTCCATCATCTGCTGCATCTGCGGCGGGGGCTGCATGCCGGGCTGCATCCCCATCATCTGCTGCATCATGGCCGCCATGCCACTGAGACGGATGTGCTGGGCCTGAGCGCTGCCGACCATCTGGGTCCCGAGATCCTCGAAGCGCAGGACATCGGGTGAGATGCCGTACATGCTCGCCATCAGCTGGCGGAAAGCCGGGCTTGCGCACATCCCCACCCACTGCTGCAGCGAGGTCTGGGGATCGGGTGCGCGCATCGCCATGACGATGCCAGGCATCATCCCCTGGCCGGGGTACATGCCGAAGGCGATCTCGTCGCCGAGGCCACGGTAGAACGCGGTGGTCTGACCCATGATCTCATTGAGGGCCGCCTGGCCGCTCGGATCAGCCGCCATCGCGCCGCCCATGATGTTGGTGAAGAGCCCCATCAGCTCCCCGCTGCGCTCGGCGTCGAACGTGGTGTCGAAGCGCATGATCGCCCCCGAGGGGAGATTCTGGTTGAGCGTCAGGTCCCGCGCGACGTGACGCGGGAGACTCGCGAGCACCGGGGCGCCGGGCTGGAAGCGCAGGTCGGCGTTGAGAACCATCGCCTGGGCGCTGGGGGTGACGATCACCGAGAGCGCCTCGGCCTGACCGCCGATGTTGAGCATCTCGCGGAACATCCCCGTGTACATGTTGATCATGCCCGCGGTGGGGCCGCCCATGCCGCCGGCCATCATCTGGAACATCTGCAGCCCCTGCTCGATGTCCTGCCGGTGGGCGTTGATGATGGTGGCGATGTCGATGAGCACCACGCCGCTGTCCGCACCGGGCAGCTGGGCGCCCTCGAGGATCCGCGGCCCGGCGTGCGGCGAGAGGATCATCTGGAGAACCTGCTCGCTGGGCGCGACGATCCCCACATCCCCCATCACGGCGTAGACGCCGTCGACGTCCACAGTGCCGTCTGGCATCTGCCAGCCGCGTGTCCAGGTGGTCAGGCCCTGAACCTGACCGGTCGAGAGGGCGCCCTCGGAGGCCACTCTTTGGAAAGCGGCAGTGTCTGCGAGCGGCAGAAGAGCGATGGTGGTGTCCATGTCACTGGCGACGATGAGAACAACGTCACCGGCCACATTGATTCCCGCCTCAGTGGCCTCGCGGACCTGAAGGTTGGACATGTCCGCCAGCGCTGTGCTGGCCGACTCGCCCTCGCCCTCGCCGAAGGCAGCCATGAATCCCAGGATGCCGCTGAAGAACATGTCGGCGTTCGGCACGGCCAGGATGACGGCGGAGTCCTGTGGTGCCAGCTGCCCCGCCACCTGGGTCGGTGTCGCCCCCAGGCCGACAGTGGCCAGCGCCACAGTGGTGATCAGAATCCAGGTCGCCCACCGGCGTGAGCTCCCCCCTGAAATACTCATGGATCGTCTCCTCTCTGCTGTTGGCCTTGGGGCGGATGTCATCTGCCCGCACCCACGCAGTCGAGAGCCATTGTGGAGCTGGGCATGGTCATCTGTCTCCCAAAATCCTCATCTTTCTCTGACGATGCGAATCTCCCCTTTGATCCAGCGCGAAGTCTTTTTTTCGTGTCCATTTCGCCTCGGACTTGGCTCAATGGACCGCGCACAGGAGAATGCCCCGTGATTCGACGCATCGGCCACGTCACGACGGATTTTCGCCCCCCGGTCGGTGGGGCTGAGGTCAGCGTCTCCGACCTGATCGAGGCCCTGAGACCCATCGCCGAGGAGCAGATCGTCTTCCAATTCGACAACTCGGACCTCGATGCCTCGCTGCGCGATGACCCCTCGCTGGTTCTCATTCCCCGTCTCCCCGGGCGCTGGCGTCACCGGAGAGGGCCCAACCTGTACGCGTTCAACTGGGGCCTGAGGCGGAAGGCGGTGCGCGCCCGCCTCGCCGAGTGCGACCTCCTGACGGTCACTTACCCCTTCCACTGGCCGGCGGTGGCATGGCACCCCCGGGCGATCGCCATCAGCCAGGTGGTGGAGTGGGATCAGCCCCCGGCCCGCTGGACGCATCGGCGGCGCAAGAGAATCGCCGAGAGATGCCACCGCGAGGCCAAGGGGCTGGTGGCGAACGACACAAACTTCTTCCGCGAGATGGGGATGGATGTCCCCCCCAAGTCCAAGCTGTGGGAGGCTGTGGCGCCCCGCCGCTGGTGCCTGCCCAACTGCGTCGACACCGAGCGCTTCTCCCCGAGTGTGGAGCCGCGCGTCCCCGAGAGGCTGCGCCTGCGGCTCCAGCGCCCGAGTGGCCCTCTGCGGCCATTCATCCTGGTCGCGCGCAACGCCAGCCCTCACCGCGGAATCCACCTCGCCATCGAGGCGCTGGGCCGCATCGCCGACAGACACGCGGATCTGGCGCTCGTGATCGTCGGGCAGCGCGCCAAGCCGGATTACCAGCTGAGGCTCGACCAGACAGCCGGAGAATTCGGGATCAAGGACCGTGTGATCCACTTCGGCCATGTGGCCCGCGAGGAGATGCCGGGGCTCCACCGCGCCGCCACGGTGGGAATGGTCCCGACCATCGCCCACGAGGGGACCAGCTACAGCGCATCCGAGTCCATGGCCTGTGGCACGGCGACCATCTCGAGCGATCATGGGGGGCTCGCCGATCTCCCCACCGTTCAGGCGAAGGCCAACGGCGAGGCGCTGGCCAAGGCCCTGGAGAGAGTTCTGCCCCAGGCCGAGGAGATCGGCGCCAAGCAGCGCGCCGTCGTCGAGGAGAAATTCAACCTCAGGCGCTGGGGGGAGGCCTGGAGGCAGGTCGCCCAGGAGATGATGGAGTGAGATGATGATCCAGGCGCACCGATGGCTCTGCAGAGCTCTTCTGACTCTGGCCCCGCTCACCGCCGCGGCCCAGATGCCCCCCGAGCTCGCCCCCTTTGCCCCACTGTCCGAGCACCCCGACCTTTTCTACGAGGTGACCCAGGAGCAGGAGGGGTGGGGGACGACGACCGGATGGGTGCATGTCCACTGGCTGGGGGACTGGGAGGTGTCAGGCGAGGCCGTTCTCACCACGGTCGAGCGCATCACCGTCTCGCATGACCCCGATCTGCGCCTGCCCCCCGTTCTCGAGGTGGTGAAGCTGCGTTTCGACCCCCAGGGCCTCGCCATGGTCGGCAATCGGATGATCACAGCGGAGCTGCCCGACGAGGTCGTCGAGTGCCCCGAGGGGCTCTGGATCCTCCCCCTCCCCCTGGAGGCGGGGGCAACTCGCACCATGGAGGATCCCGCGCACCGCGTCCGCCTCGAGGTTCTCGCCACGGATGCCCCGAGCCCCAATCCCCTCGTCTCCGAGGATCCCTGTGTGCAGACTCTCACGGTCTCGATCGAGCGCCGGACCTCCGGGGCTGTGGCCGTCAATGTCTCCGAGGCCTGGTTCGCCCCGGGGCTGGGGGTGATTCGGGTCGAGGAGGCCAGCGGCGTGTCGGGGGACCTGGTCTGGGAGGAGCTCCCCACCGAGTCACTGGAGGCCCTTGCAGAGCAGCGATCCACGCTCAGTCATCACGCCACCCTGCAGTTGGTCCCCCCTGCGCCTTGACAGAATCAGTGAATCATTGATTGGCTGAGCTGTTCACTTCTCCGCCGAGAAGCGGGATGGGGATTGCATGATCGCCCGACGGCTCGTCCGCCTCTACATTCTCACGCTGGCCCTGGTGACAGTGCTCGTCTACGTCGTGCACACGACGGCCGAGCGCTCGATCATCGGCGAGGTCCGCAAGCTCCTGGCGGGGGTGGCGAACACAGCGGCCCAGGGTCTGATGGCCATGCCCAATTTCTCCGTCGACTTCCAGCGGATCGACGGCACACTCGATCCCCTCGACGTCCATGACCCCCGCCACGAGGCCTTCCGCCGTTTCGCGGCCTATCTCGAAAATGTGCAGGACTCCTTCCAACCACCCGACGCCCACCCCTCCTGGATGGCCCCGCGCATCACCTATGTCTACACGCTCCGCAGGATCCGACCGACAGATCAGATCATCCCGGTCGTCATCGATGAGGACCGCAACATCCTCGACGAGCGGGACGCCTGGCAGTTCGTGGTCGATGCCGTCTGGTATGACCGCGATGAGGACGGGGACGGGATCATCACGCCCGAGGAGGAGGGGGTGCCACCCGGCCTGATCTACCGTGAGGCGGTGGATTCCCCCATGCTCGAGATGGCTCTGCAGGGGCCGACCGCCGATGAGCACTTCCACTCCGACATCTGGGGCACATGGCTCAGCGGCTATGCCCCACTCCTCGACGAATCGGGCATCACCATCGGTGTGCTGGGGGTCGACCTCAGCCGGGGGGACCTGCTGGCCACCCTGATGGGCATCCGCCTTGTCTCGGCGGGAGGATGGCTGATCCTCCTGCTCGTCATCACACTGGCGTTCCACTTTCTGTCAGGGCGGCTCAGTGCGTTTGATGAGCTCGAGCGCCTCGATGAGCAGCTCGAGACGCAGAACGCCGAGCTGCGTGCGACCAATCGCAGCCTCGCCGACGCCAACGCGGAGTTCGCCCGCCAGCTCCAGCTGGCCCAGCGCGTTCAGCAGGGCTTCCTCCCCGCGGCCTTCCCCCGCACCGAGCACATCGCCTTCGGCTCCATCTACCTGGCCTGCGAGGCGGTGGGGGGCGACATCTACGACGTCTTCCC
>JAFGKF010000126.1 GCA_016928695.1 Candidatus Sumerlaeota bacterium
TGGGACGACTTCACGCATGCGCTGGTCATCCAGTGGGCCCACCCGACTCTCCCGCCGCTGATCGCCTCCATCGCCGGGCAGGGGCAGATCAGCCAGGCCAGCGCCCTCGCCCTGATCATGCTCTTGCCCGCGGCGATCGTGGTCGCCATGCTGTCGCGGATGCTTGTCCACTCGCGGGGTCTCACCCTGGAGGAGCGCTGAGGCGAGGGCAGGGGAGGAGGTTCTGATCCCGGTGCTCTGATCATCACCGCCGCCAGCGGGTTGTGTGCCGCCTTTGCCGACCGCTGGCGCTTGGCTGCGGGGTGACGCTCAGGCAGTGGTTCCGACGTCGGGCCGGAGCTGAAAGATGCTGATCTCGATCGGATCAGGGAAACCCTTGATCTCCTGGGGGGGCAGATCGATCGGGGCGGGGGGCATGGGTTCCCAGGGCATCTGCCTCACCCCGCTGGCGAGCATGGTGGTCGTGATCAGAGGCGTGGTGAGGTCCGCGTCGGGATCCCCGGGCATCTCGCCGGGAAGGGAGGAGAGCGAGATCAGCCGGAAGGCGAGATTCACGATCTGGCCGTGGCGATCGCCCATGTGGTCGCAGAGCGTCTCCCCGAGCGTCAGTGAGAGCCTCAGGTGGAGTGGATGGACGATGTCTCTGCGCTGGTTGTGGCGCTGCGTCTCACCGATGATCGCGCGCGTCGCCGCGATCGCCTGGGTCAGTGTGGCGAAGGTCATCATGTAGCCGTCGCCCGTCTGCTTCGTGAACGCTGTCCCGTGGCGATGGGCGGCCCTCTGCAGGATGTCGAAGAGCCGCTCCTTGAGGCGGAGCATCTTGCTCTCGCCGAGGACGCCTCCGAGCGAGGTCGAGGCCCTCATGTCGGCGATCAGCACCGCCTCGGTCTGTCGCGTGGCGAGGGCGGAGGACTCGGCCTCGATCTTCATTGTTGGGATCACCGCTGTCCCGTCGCTGATCGCCGCGCTGTCGTCGGGCTGGAGGTTGCTCAGGTGGTCGAAGAGAAACGTGGTGGAGCCGATCTGAAAGGTGTCACCCGCCCCCAGCGCCCTCGCTCTGTCGCGGAGCACCTCCCCCCGGTGGATCGAGCCATTGGTGGAGCCGAGATCGGCCAGCTCGTGCCCGTCGCCGGTGTGGCGGATCTCCGCGTGGAATCGCGAGGCCCGGTCGTCGTAGGAGATGCAGATCTCGTTGTCGCGGTGTCGCCCAAAGCGCATCGGGGGCGACACGAGGAGCAGCCTGCCGGCCTCCGGGCCGTTGAGGTACTTGAGGGCGAATGGGGTGGGGTCAGACATTGGGAAAGGGTGCGGTGAAAAAAAGATGTCCGAATCTACGGCATCCGGACCCGGGTCGTCAACAGCCGGGGTGGATGGGGAGCAGACCCCTGTGAGAAAAATGCTAGGCAGGGGAGAGGTCCTGGGGCTCACTGTCAAGCGTGTCTGAGCCCAAACGCGGTCTTCTCAGGATGGGTGTCAACATGGCTCCGCGCTTGTCTCTCACAGCTGCCCTCATCTGCATTGGGTTGGCGCAGTCCCTGGGGGCTGCCACTGTGGAGGAGGCGGTCCCCCTCAGATTCGACCTGACGCTTGGCCACGCCTGGACCGAGCGCCTCCGGATCCGAGATCACGAGCTGGTCGAGGATCTGCAGGTCGATGAGCCACAGACCGAGAAGGAGCTGCGCCTGACACTCGACTACCGGGTTTTGCCACCGGAGCATGTGATTCCCCCGATGCGGGAGGAGCTGACGCGCGTGGAGGTCACCGTGAGAGAGGCGGAGAGCTATCCGGTGGTCCATGGGGAGCCCCTCGCGCACTTCGATCTCGGTGAGGCGAATCCCATGGCCTCCACTGTGGGGATCAGCATCGTGGACAGGGTGGACAGCCAGGGCTATGTGGTCCCAAGTGAAGACTGAGCAGGTGTGGTCCTCGAGAGTGTCGACACCCTGCTGCGGGTGGCGCTGTTCAGCATCCGGTATGACCTCCCCGATCGCCCCGTCAGGGTGGGTGAGACCTGGTGGAGGGAGGTCGAGCACCCCTCCAATCCCGCCATCCGAATGGCGATCCGGAGCACTCTCCGAGCGATCGAGGAGCGTGATGGGCAGGGGGTGGCCATCATCGATCGGGATCTCGAGGTCAGTGCGATGGGCCCCTTTGAGGAGGTCACGTCACATGAGGGGGGATATCGATCGGAGGTGGCGCTGTACCGTCTCGAGCGACGTCTTTCCGGGGAGAGCCATCTGCTGATCGATGAGGGTCTATGGCTCCAGCACCGGATCCGCGACGAGAGAGTCGAGGTCAGCAGGGTCCGCGTCAACCAGGGGGTGTCCCGCGCCTTTGAGATCCCGATGGAGTCCCACACGGAGCGCGGCACCGTCTCCGAGATCGAGATCGATGTGGAGCACAGCCCCTCCTGCACCGCTGTTCATCGCCCTTGATCAGCCGTGAGTCCGCTGCGATGATGCGGCCGCGGTGACGCTGAGATGACCCAGTCGCTCCTCCGAAAGATCGCCGATCTCCTCGAGCAGGGGCACCGCTGTGCCCTGGTGACGATCACTCACACGGTCGGCTCCACGCCCCGGCAGGCCGGGGCGAAGATGGCCGTGACCGACAGCGGCGAGGTGATCGGGACGGTCGGGGGGGGCTGCGTCGAGGCCGATCTGTGCGCCCTGGCCCAGACGGCGCTGGACAAACGCGAGCACATCACCAAAACAATCGATCTGAGCGTCAGGTCCTCCGACGAGATCGACATGCTCTGCGGGGGCAAGGTGACCGTCATGGTGGAACCGCTCGAGGCCACGCCCCATCTCGTGATCTTCGGCGGGGGACACATCTCCCTCGCCCTCACCCGGCTGTGTGTGCCGCTGGGCTTTCAGGTGACTGTCACCGATGACCGCGGGGCGTTCGCCAGCCGCGAGCGCTTCCCCGGGGTCGAGGTGCTCGCCTGCCCCTTCGAGGAACAGGTGGAGCGGCTCACGCTGACCCCCTCGACCTTCGCGGTCATCGTCACCCGCGGCCACGAGGCCGACGAGGTCGTTCTCCGACAGCTCCTGGACAAACCGCTGCGCTTCCTCGGGCTGATCGGAAGCCGCTCGAAGTGGTCCCGGATCCGCGAGCATCTTCTGGCGGATGGATTCACCGAGGAACAGCTCGAGCGCGTTGTCTGTCCCATTGGTCTGGAGATCTGGGCCGAGACCCCCGAGGAGATCGCCGTGGCCATCACCGCTCAGCTGATTCAGATCAAAAATGCCGAGAGCCCGAAGGCCCGCCGCCATCGGGCTCGCCGGGGAGAGACCTCATGACTCGACGCCTCACCGCCCTCGCCGTCCCCGTGGCGCTGCTCGCTGTCGCCATCGGCGCCCAGCCGCCCGAGGCCAGCCCCGAGGTGACGGCTCCCCCAGCCACCGCCGAGCAGACGCTGGGCTCCGCGGCCAGCGCGGAGCAGATATCCGAGCCCCTCTCCCCTGAGATCACGGCCATGCCCCTCTCCGCGGAGCAGATCGATCGCCTCCTCGAGCTCGTCAACGAGGGGACTGTCGAGCTGGTCACACTCGCGAGCGGTGAGATCGTCGCCCGCGTGGCGACCCCGGAGCCCGAGGTCCCCGAGCCCGTCAGTCCCGAGCCCATCGTCGTCACCCCCTCGCATGACCCGGCGGCCATCGATCTCCTCGAGCAGATGGCGGTGGCACATGAGAATCTCGAGACCCTCGAGGGCACCTTCCGCCAGCACAAGCACTCGGTCGTCTTTCTCGAGGACATCGACTCGACGGGGCGGTTCCAGTGCCGGCGACCCGATCTGTTCCGCTACGACTACGACGCGACGGAGACGACGGGGGACTCGACCTACTGGCTGGTGGGCGACACCCTGTCGGTTCACATCCCCGAGCTGCAGCAGCTGGAGATCTACTACCTCGACTCGCAGGAGGGAGCGGTCGGCCACAGCATTCGAAACGTGATGATCGGGCTCGATGGGGCGGTCGACGAGATGCGGACGAGCCACTGGATCCGCATCGCTCCCCCGAGCGACGAGGATCAGGCCCTCGGTGAATCGGTCACCCATCTGGTCCTGGAGCCGCGCGATGGGGTGGACTCCCAGGGATTCACCTCCATCGAGCTGTGGGTCGACACCGTCACCCTTTTGCCCGTCCAGGTGAAAATGATTGAAGAGTCGGGTGACACGACTACACTGACCCTGACGTCGCTGACCCGCAATCCCCCGCTGGACGATGCGACGTTTGACCCCCTGGTCAACATCCCGGATGGGACGGAGATCATCGAACCCCAGTGAGAACCCTCCTCGTCATCACCGCCGCCCTCGCCCTCACCGGCTGTGGGCATGTCACTCCCCATCGGCGCACGCTGCCCGAGCGGATCCAGACCATCTATCTGGCGATGCCCCGCAACGACAGCATGGAGTACGGCTTCGAGGAGGATCTGGCACGGCGTCTCCATGAGGAGTTCCTGGCCGATGGCCGCCTGCGTGCGATCCGAGCCGAGGCCGCCGATGCCCGGCTCGACACCACCATCCAAGAGTTCAGCCGGCTCCCACTCGCCTTCAACGCGGACGATTACCCGATCTTCGAGGAGGCGAGCATCTCCGCCCTTCTGACTCTCTGGGAGCCGGGCCGTGAGGATCCCCTGCTCCAAACCACCGTGTCGGCCTCGACCGGATTTCTCTCCGATCCCCGCCGGAGCCAATATGTTCCAGAGACCGAGTGGCGTGCGACTCTGTTGGCCAACCTCGCCGAGGAGATCGTGCACACGGTTCTCACACACCGTGTGGAAGAGGACGAGGAGGCGGAGGAACCCGCTCCCACGGCTTTGGACCTGGATCAAGATGAGGGGCAAATCGTCCCCTCCATCCGGACCGCCCCTGGCCGTCGCTGAGAGTTGGCCGAGGAATTCTGGCCTGAAAATCGGATAAGATCACTCCCGCCGGATTTTCCGGGACATATCGCCCCAAACGCGGGGCAAATTGCCCCACAAAATAGGCTTTCATCTAGAAAAATAATTTCGTAACCACAGTTATATCAGTAGTATGGCAATTGTGAAAAAAAGGACAAACTGGCGCCCTTTTTGCCAATCCGAATGTCGACATCAGTTGAGACCCTCGTGATGGCCTGGGGCTGTGGTTTCCGATGGCTACCCCCCCTCCCCCTCCACGCTCCGGGTTGAGAGTCGAAGGCAGATGTCATGAGAGTGGACCGATTTGGTGTCTGAGTGGGTGTTCGACCAGCCTCTGTGCTGGCAGGGAAGAGTTGTGACCGAATCGGGATCGACCGGAGGAGCCCATCATTCTCCCTCCCCCCAGGGAGATGGGACCGGCAGGATTTTGAAGGTGTCAGGAATTGGGCTCCTCTGGAATAGGGCCTCTGGGTGTTTCCCCCACACCCAGGGGCCTTTGTCTTTCTCTGAGGGGCATGCCATCTCTCTCAGGGGGATTCGGTTGATCCCTCGAGGTCACTGGGGGTCCTGGCGGATCTCGGATTCCGGCTGCTGGAGGCCGTAGACCACCTTGATTTTGTACTCGAGGGTTTTTCTCGGCAGGCCCAGGGCTTTGGCGGCTCGCTGGACATTCCACCGGCCGGAGGAGCGGAAGCGGCTTCGCTGAAGGGCGTCGAGAATGGCGCGGCGCTCGGCCTCCTCGGCCTCCGAGCCAGGGATGTTCCCGGGGGAACCCGGGTCTGCGCTCTGCCGGAGAGCCTCACGGCGCTCGGGCGGGATGTCCCCGAGCTCGAGCGTGTCCCCCTCGGCCTCCACCGCCATCGACATCACGGTGTTTTCCAGCTCTCGCACGTTTCCTCGCCAGGGGGCCTGTTCGAAGAGGGCGAGCACGTCGGGGCTGAAGCCCTGGAGCTCTCGGCCCAGTCTCTCGTTGGCGCGGTGGAGGAAGAACTCGGCCAGGACGGGGATGTCCTCGCGCCTCTCGCGGAGGGGGGGGAGCCGCATGGTCACGACGTTGATCCGGTGATAGAGGGGCTCGGAGAAGCGGCCCGCCTCCACCTCGGCCTGCAGATCGCGGTCGGTGGCGCAGACGAGGCGGGCGTCGACTTTGACGCCCTTGTCGGCCCCGAGTGGTGTGATCTCGCCGAACTGGATGGCGCGCAGGAGCTGGCCCTGGCACTCGGGGGAGAGGTTGCCGATCTCGTCGAGGAAGAGTGTGCCCCCGTCGGCCTCGCGGAAGGCTCCCCTGCGCTCGGTCACGGCGCCTGTGAATGCGCCGACCACATGGCCGAAGAGGGCGCTCTGCATCTTCTGGTCGTCCAGCGTGCCGCAGTCGACGGTCACGATGCCCCTCTCGATGCGCCCACTGCTCAGGTGGAGGCGCTGGGCGATCAGCTCCTTGCCTGTGCCGCTCTCTCCGAAGACGAGCACGGGGGTGTCGGTCGGGGCGACTTTGATCACGCGGTCGAGGATGCGTGTGATCGAGGGGTGGGCTCCGACGAGCACGGGGCCCTCGGGCACGGCGGGGTGGCGGGTGGGCGATGGTCTCGCCCCCGACGCCCTCGTGGTCTCTCTCTCCCAGGCCAGCCAGCCGGCGACAAGTGATGCCAGGGCCCGCGCCTCGGCCGCGTCCTGATCGTCGAATCCCCCTCGTCCATCGATGCGGTTGACGACCTCGACGACGCCCAGGACCTCGCCGCTCCAGATGACGGGGACGGCGAGGAGGCTGCGGGTGACGTGGCCGGTGATCTCGTCGGCCGCCTTGTGGTGCTGGGGCACGGGGGCGACGTCTCCGATGCGGCTGGATCGCCGTCCGAGGGCCACGGCCCCGGCGATCCCCTCTCCCACGCGGAGGCGGAGCCGGTAGAGCTGTTCGAGCTCCTCGCCCATGGCGAAGCGGAAGCGGAGCTCCTGTCTCTCTCCATCGACGACCAGCAGTGAGGCGAACTCGGCGCCGAAGTGCTCGGCGGCGAGGGGCATGAGCTGCCCGAGAGCCTCGTCGACCCCTTTGGCGGTGAGGTCGATGGCCTCGGCCTTTCGCAGGAGTGCCTCGAAATCGCCTGGGGTTGCCATGCCCCCATCTTTGGGCTGAGGGCTGTGACACGCAAGTCTCAGGTGGTCTCTCCGGGGGACGGATTTTCCATGGCCTGGACGGGATCCGTGGGATATGGCTGGGGCACCAGAAGAGCGGACTGCGGACGATGACCATTGGCCAGAAGATCGCGCTGACACTCGGGGTGCTGGCGCTGGCGGTGCTGGCGATCGGGATCCACGCCGAGAGGCAGCTGGACTTCGTGGGGCGCCAGACGCGCCAGGTGGTGCGCCTGGCCAGCGAGCGTCTCGATCCCATTCTGAATCTCAGTGAGGAGCTGCGGACCTATCAGCGGGTGATCAGCGAGGCGGCCGCCGAGCTGCCGGGGCCGGTGGACATGGCTCCGATCGAGGAGGCGGAGCATCGGCTGGACGACGATCTCGCCAGCCTGCGCTCGGCGCTGGAGGATCAGCGCGCCGAGGGGGACGAGTTCCATGTGGTCATGGATGATGGGATCCTGGCGCATCTGACGGATGTCCGCTCGCAGCTGGGTGAGGCGGCGCGGCGGATGCTCGCGTCGGAGAGCACAGACGAGCGCGATGGTCATCTGGCCGGCTTCATGACTCTCTCGGGCATCATGGGGTCGGCGATCTCGGTCTCCGCCTCGGAGGCGATCCGCCGCATGGGCGACGCCTTCGCGGAGCTGAGGCTGGTCGAGAACAAGCTCGACGATGTCATGCTGATGTGGTGGGTGGCGTTCATCGGGCTTCTGACGGCCCACGGGCTGGTGCTGCTGCACATGCTGCGGCGCCCCATCCGTTCGCTCGCGAGGGGGGTGTCGGCGATCCGCGAGCGGCGTTTCGATCACCGTGTCCCGGTTTTCACACATGATGAGCTCGGGGCCGTGGCCGAGGGTTTCAACTCGATGGCGGAGGAGCTCGAGTCGCTCTACCAGTCGCTCGAGGAGAAGGTCGAGGCCCAGACCGAGGAGATCCGGCGGACCTATGCGGCGCTGGAGAAGAGCCAGAAGCTCGCGGGCATCGGCACCCTCGCCGCGGGTGTGGCGCACGAGATCAACAATCCCCTCGAGGCCGTCACGGTCAGCCTCGATGGCCTTCTGCGCGACGTCGACGCGGGGGAGACCCCCGACCCGGCCGACCTGCGTGAGAGCATCCGGGTGATCCAATCCGATCTCGGGCGGTGTCAGGCCGTCATCGGCCAGCTGCTCGAGTTCTCGCGTCAGCGGCCCGCGCGGGCGGCGGAGCGCTCGGAGGCGGTGGATCTGCGCCCTGTTCTGGAGGGCGCGGCCGATCTGGTGCCCCACAGCCGCGGTGCCGACAAGGTGCGCCTGCGCTGCCACGTGGACGCGGACTCCCTGGCTGTCCGTGGGGACCCCCACCAGCTTCGGCAGGTCATCCTCAACCTCATGATCAACGCCATTGAGGCGTCGGAACCGGGGGGTGAGATCCGCGTCTCGGGTCGGATTGTGGACGGAGGTGTCGAGGTGACGATCAGTGATGATGGGGTGGGGATCGACCGCTGTGATCTCCCCCACCTGTTCGAGCCCTTCTACACGACGAAGGCCGGTGGGAGCAACTCGGGCCTGGGACTGTCGGTGGTCCACGGCATTGTCACCGCCCATGGGGGACAGATCGTGGCGGAGAGTGCGGGGCCGGGGCGCGGGGCGACCTTTGTGCTGACACTGCCCGCCGTGGAGGTGCCAAGTGAGCCCTGAGCGCTCCACCCCGAACACGTCGGTCACGACCGGCCATGTGCTCATCGTCGATGACGACGTCTCGATCCGCCGGGCGCTGGGCCGGGAGCTCGAGCGCAGCGGCTTCTCGGTGAGGGAGGCGTGCGACGCGGAGGAGGGCTATGCGGCCCTTCGCCGGCGCGAGACGGAGGTGGTGCTGCTCGACATCCGTCTGCCGGGGGCCAGCGGGGTCGAGGCCCTCGGCGAGATCCGCCGCCGCTGGCCGGAGGTGGAGGTGGTGATGCTCACGGGGCATGGGGACGTCGAGACGGCGGTCGAGTGCATGCGCCAGGGGGCTCACGACTTTCTCCAGAAGCCCTGCCACCTGGGGGAGCTCGAGACGGCGCTCTCGCGGGCTATCGAGAAGCACCGCCTGGCCGAGCAGAACCGCGATCTCAAGCGCCGCATCGGTCGCCCGACTGTGGCTCCCGGGGTGGAGCTGATCGGGCGCTCGCGGGCGATCGAGGATCTCCGGGCGCTGATCGCCCGGGTCGCCCCGACCAATGTGAGTCTCATCATCACGGGGGATTCGGGCACCGGCAAGGAGGTGGTCGCGCGCCAGGTGGTCTCGCAGAGCCAGCGTGCCTCCGAGCCGTTCATGGCCATCAACTGTGGGGCGCTGACGGAGACCCTTCTCGAGTCCGAGCTCTTCGGCCATGAGCGGGGCGCTTTCACGGGGGCCGACGAGCGCCGCCTCGGATTCTTCGAGCTGGCCAACCGTGGGACGATTCTCCTCGACGAGATCGGTGAGATGCCGGCCGCGATGCAGGCGAAGCTTCTGCGGGTCATCCAGTTCGGCGAGTTCTTCCGGGTCGGCTCCACGGAGGTGCACCGCACCGATGTGCGCATCATCGCCGCGACGAACCGCGATCTGGCCGCCGAGGTGGAGGCCGGCCGATTCCGCGAGGATCTCCTGTATCGCCTCAACACCGTCATGATCCACGTCCCCCCGCTGCGGGAGCGCCCCGATGACCTGCCCGATCTGATCGAGCACATCCTCGCCCATGAGATGGACGACGTCGGAGTCACCGATGTCAGCCTCACGCCCGAGGCGCTCGAGTGCCTTCGGCAGCATTCCTGGCCGGGCAATGTCCGCGAGCTGGAGAACGCCCTGCGGAGCGCTGCGATCATGTCGGCGGGGGAGCCGATCCGGCCGGAGCATCTTCCGCAGCACATGCGCTGCGGCGAGGCGGCTCATCCCGCGGAGGGGGGTGAGGTGACCCTCTCACTCGATGAGATCGAGCGCCGACACATTCTCGCGGTGCTCGATGACTGTGGCGGGAACAAGGCGGAGGCGGCCCGGCGCCTGGGCATCACCAAAAAAACGCTCTACAGCAGGCTGGTTCTCTATGGGCGGCATGTGAGGGGTGAGGGATGAGTCCGGCGTCGGGCCTCAATCTCCTCCTCACCGGCGGGACGGGGTTTCTCGGCTCGCGTGTGGTGTGGGCGCTGTGGCAGCGCGGTGCGGGCCTCTGGCTGCTTCACCGGCGGGATCGCCCCCCGGCGATGCGGGCTCACATCGCCACCCTGGCGGGGCTGTTCGGGGGATCTCTCCGGCCGGAGACGCCTCTTCCCTCCTGGGTGCCCGGCAACCTCTGGCTCCCTCGGGCGGGGGTGATGCCCGAGTGGATCGAGCGGCACCGGGGCCGGTTCGACGCGATCATCCACATGGCGGCGGACACCCGGATCCGGCCGGTGCGCAGCGAGGATCAGACCCAGACCAACCTGGATGGGACGGTGCACATGGCGGAGCTGGCGGAGGCCCTGGGGGTGAAGCGATTTCACCATGTGAGCACCTGCAGCGTGGCGGGCACCGCACAGGGGACTTTCACGGAGCAGGACCTCGATGTGGGGCAGTCGTTCCGCACCCACCAGGAGTGGACGAAGTGCGAGGCCGAGCGGGCTCTGCGGAGAATCTCGGAGGTGCGGGGGCTGACTGTGACGATTCACCGCCCCGCCATTCTGATCGGTGACTCGGTGACCGGCGGCGCGAGCGCCTTCCCCCACTTCTATCAGTTTCTGAGCGCCTGGCGTTTCCTGGCCGAGACGGGGATCGGTGGCCAGCGGGTGACCCTTCCGTTCAGCGGAGAGGCGACGCTTCATCTGATCCCGGTCGACCATGTCGCCTCGGGGATCGCGTGTGCGCTGTGTGACGATGAGGCGGAGGGTCTGACGCATCACTGGACACCGCGTGAGCCCGTGACACTCGGTGAGCTGAACCTGGCCCTGGCGAAGCTCCTGCGCGCCGAGCCGGTCGATCTGGATCCGAGCGCCTCCTGGCCGGCGTCGAGGCGAAGCGGCCCCGCCCAGCCCCTGTGGGAGTGGATGCGCTCGCACCGGGCCTATCTGACGGGGGGGATCCGCTTCAGCCGTGAGAACGCGGATCGGCTGTGCGCACGGGCTGGTCTGGAGGTGCCGAAGATAGACGGCGCCCTCCTTCAGAGGCTCCACCGCCACTGGGCGTGGGCCACGGGCAAGATCTGATCGATGTGGGATTGAACTGTTGTCAGCGATCTGCTACGCATCGCGTTCCGCATGTGTCCCATGAGTGCCTCTGATCGCCCTCTGCGCATTCTCCACGTCGCCTCGCACGCCAAGGTGGCGCGCGGTGGCGCCGTTCAGATGATCCGCCTCGCCCGCGAGCAGCACCGGCGTGGCCATCATGTGCAGTGCGTCGTCCACCACACCAGATTGCACAGGCGCCCGCTGGAGTGGGATTTCTCGGAGATCGTGGAGGCGGGTCTGCCGATGATCTCCTTCGACCAGAGTCGCTGGTCTGAGGTGCTCCGCTTCCGGCGGTGGCTGAGGGAGAATCCCTTCGACATTCTGCACGCCCACCGGGATCGCGCCCTGGGCTTTTCCCACTGTGCGACGTGGAGGATGGCGCGGCCTGTCATCCTCGCGAATCGGGGCACGACCAACACCATCCCGAGGCGCACGTTCGCGAGGCGGGCGTTTCTCTCCCGGCGGCTGGGGGCTGTCGTGGCGGTGGCCGAGGCAATCAGGCGGGCGCTGGTCGAGCAGGACGGTGTGGACGAGGCGAAGATCCACGTGGTCTATGGCAGCGTCGAGACGGATCGCTTTCACCCCGGAGTGGACGGCGCCGCTGTTCGCTGTGAGCTGGGTGTCGACAAGTCCACGCCTCTTGTCGGTCTGCCCGCGGCGCTGGCTCCCAAAAAGGGTCACTCTCACTTTGTCGAGATGATGCCCCGGGTGCTCCGCGAGATGCCCGAGGTCCACTTTCTCTGGGTGGGAGAGGGCAGGCGCGCGCGATTTGGGGAGATCACAGAGGGACTCGCGGAGCCCAGGCGGCTCCACTGGCTCGAGCACCGCGACGACATGGCCGAGGTGCTCGCAGCCTGCTCGGTGGTTCTCTGCTGCTCGACGAAGGGCGAGGGGCTGACCGGTGCGCTGCGCGAGGCCCTCGCGATGGCGCGGCCTGTCATCACCACCGACGTCAGCGGCAACACCGAGATGGTCCGCGACGGGGAGACGGGCCGTGTGGTTCCCATCGGTGATCCGGAGGCCATGGCCCGCGCCGTGCTCGAGACGCTGCGCCACCCGGTCGAGGCCCAGCGGCTCGCCGAGGCGGGGCGCCAGTGGGTGCTGCGCGAGTGCACCGATGCCGTGCGCGCGGATCGCATCGAATCCATCTGCAGGTCTCTGCTCTCATGACTCGGTCGGGCGATCATCCGGCCGGTAAACCGCGGTTCATGGGGCGCGGCTTCGCCCGCCTGGGGCTGCTCGGCAATCCCGGCGATGCCGTCGGCGGCCCCGCGATCACCATGGCCATCTCCGATCTCTGGGCGGAGGCTGTCGCCGAGCCCTCGGCGCGCCTGCGCCTCGTCGAGCCCGAGGTCGAGTGGCCGGAGTGGGGGAGTCTCGAGGAGCTGTTTTCGGACATCCGCCTGCGGGGTTTTCACGGGGGGCGCCGCCTCATGATGGCGCTGATTCAGCGGCTCGCGCGTCACTCCAGTGTGGAGGGGCTCGCCTGGCCGCCGCCGCTCTTCACCCTGTCGTGGCGGACGACCATTCCGCTGCGCGTCGGGCTGGGGGGATCGAGTGCGCTGCTCACCGCGGCGATGAGGGCGATCTGCGGGCTGTGGGGACTTCGGCTCTCGCCGAGCGAGGCGGTGAGGCTTCTCCTGCGGTGCGAGGTCAAGGATCTCGGCATCCCCGCGGGGCCGCAGGACCGCGTGGCCCAGGTGCACGAGGGGCTCTGCTATCTCGAGGTCGACGACAGCGAGCGGCTGCATGTCGAGCGCCTGGACGCCGAGGCGCTGCCGCCGCTCTTTGTCGCGGTGGATGAGTCGGCGGGTGAGGGGACGGAGGTCTTCCACTCCTCGCTGCGCGAGCGGCACGCGGCGGGCGACACCGACGTGCAGCTCGGGGCACGGCGGCTGGCCGAGCTGGCGCAGCGTGGCCTGGGTCTCCTCCGCGGGGGGAGGGGGCATGAGCTCGGGCCTCTCATGGATGAGAACTTCGACATCCGGCGTGGTCTCCTGAGTCTCAACCCGCGCCATGTGGAGATGGTGACAATCGCGCGTGCCGCGGGTGCGCATGCCAAGTTCGCGGGGTCGGGCGGCGCCATCGTCGGCACCTGCCCCGAGGGGAGGATGGAGTCTGTTCTCGATGCACTCCGTGCTCGCCAGATGAGCGCGTTCCGTCCCACCATCGCGCATCCCCGAGAGGAGGACCCCGACGCCCGATGAGAGTTCGGACCGCTGTCATCACCGCCGCCGGTTTCGGCAATCGGCTGCAGCCGGCCACCGCCGTGATCCCGAAGGTCATGCTTCCGCTGATCGACACGCCGGCCATCCAGATGGTGGTCGTCGAGGCCCTCGAGGCGGGGGTGGAGCGCGTCGTTCTTGTCGTCGGCCACGGCGCGGACCTGGTCCGCAGGCACTTCGAGAAGGTCGTGGGCCCCTGGCGCGGGGTCATCGAGTGGGTGGTGCAGCCGCGCATGCGGGGCCTCGCCGACGCGATTCACTGCGCGCGGTCCGCTGTGGGCGAGGAGCCGTTCGCGGTGCTCTTCGGCGACTGCGTCTTTCTCGAGGGGAATCCGACGCGCACCCTGATGGAGGACTTCGAGGTCCACGGCCACAGCGCGCTGATCGCGGAGCGGGTCAAGCGCGGCGACATCTCGAAGCGCGGGATCTTCGAGACCGAGGGGACGCAGGGCGATCGCCTGCTGGTGCGGAGTGTCGTCGAAAAGCCCAGCCCGGATGAGGCGCCGTCCGATCTCGCCGTCGCGGGGCGCTGTCTCTTCACACCCGGGGTCTTCCCCGCCCTCGCGGAGGTCACGCCCGACGCCTCGGGTGAGAGGCATCTCGCGCCGGCCATCAACCGCCTTCTCGAGTCGGAGCCGGTCGCTGTGCGGCTGATCCCCGAGCGGCGGCTCGACATCGGCAATCCCGAGGACTATGTCGCGGCCATCCAGGCGGTCGCTGCGCATCGGGGGCTGCTTCAGGAGTGAATCCCTTGGCCTGTGCCCCTGTGCTTGTCACCCGCCGCATCCCGGAGGCGGGTCTGCAGTGTCTCCTCGACGCCGGGCTGGAGTTCGATGTCTTCGCTGACGACCGCTCGCCCTCACGCGAGGAGTTCCTGCGGATCGTCCCCGGGCGGTCGGGGATCCTGGCGCTCCTGCACGACCGCATCGACGCCGAGGCGCTCGACGCCGCGGGTCCGCAGCTCCGCTGCGTCTCCAACTTCGCGGTCGGCTACAACAACATCGACATCGAGGAGGCCACCCGGCGCGGAGTGCTCGTGACGAACACGCCCGATGTGCTGACGGAGGCCACCGCCGATCTCGCCTGGAGCCTGATCATGGCGGCCGCGAGGCGCATCTGCGAGGGCGACCGCATGGTGCGCGCGGGGGAATTCCATGGCTGGGAGCCCATGATGCTTCTGGGGCAGGACCTGGTCGGGAAGACACTCGGCATTGTGGGGGCGGGGCGCATCGGCTCCGCGGTGGCCCGTCGGAGCCGGGGGTGGGAGATGCGCGTTCTCTACACCGACAGCTCGGTGAATGAATCTCTGGAGAGGGATCTGGGGGCGAGTCGCGTCGACCTCGACACACTCTGTTCCGAGAGCGATGTGATCTCGGTTCACTGCCCCCTGATGGAGGAGACGCATCACCTCTTCGGGGCCGATCAGTTCGGCCGGATGAAGACCACCGCGGTCTTTGTCAACACGGCCCGTGGTCCGATCCATGATGAGGCCGCGCTCGCCCAGGCGCTGCGCGATGGTGTGATCGCCGCCGCGGGGCTCGATGTCTTCGAGCGTGAGCCCTCGGTCGACCCTCTCCTGATGGAGCTGGACAATGCGGTGCTGCTGCCTCACATCGGAAGCGCCACGCGTCCCACGCGCGACCGGATGGCGATCACGGCGGCGGAGAACCTGATCGCCGCGCTGCGTGGAGAGCGCCCCGCCAACCTTTTGAATCCCGAGGTCATCGAGGGCAGGCCGTGATTTCTCTTGATTCCCCCGGTTGGATCGGTCCACATCGACGACCATCAATCCGCTGAAGTGAGCGACGTGCCATGAAGACCATACACAAGTTCACCGTTGTTCCCTCACTCCCCGAGAGGCTCAACCGTCTTCGCGACATCGCGATGAACCTCTGGTGGTCTTGGGAGCCTCAGGCCATTCAGCTCTTCTTCCGCCTGGGGCGAGAGGTGTGGGAGGAGACCCATCAGAATCCCATCCGTCTGCTCGGGGAGGTCTCCCAGTCGCGCCTGGCGCATCTGGCCGAGGACGAGACCTTTCTCGCTCACATGGACCGGGTGCTCGACCGCCTCGACTCCTACATGGGGGCGACCACATGGTTCCAGTCCGCCTGCGGCGGCGATGAGACGATTCGGATCGCCTACTTCTCGGCGGAGTACGGCATCACCGATGGCCTCCCGATCTACTCCGGCGGCCTCGGCATCCTGGCGGGTGATCATCTGAAATCGGCCAGCGACCTGGGATTGCCGCTGGTCGCCGTGGGCCTGCTCTATCGGCAGGGGTATTTCCGGCAGTACCTCAACGCCGACGGCTGGCAGCAGCAGATGTATCCCGAGAACGACTTCTACAACATGCCGATCGAGCAGATCATGGGGGAGGATGGTCAGCCCCTGACGATCACGGTCGATTGCCCCCACCCCGTCCTCGCCCGTGTCTGGCGAGCACAGGTGGGGCGGATCCCGCTCTACCTTCTCGATGCGAATCTCAGCGCCAATGCCCCCGCCGATCGGGAGATCACGGCGCGGCTCTATGGCGGCGACAAGGAGATGCGCATCCGGCAGGAGATCCTGCTCGGCATCGGGGGGTACCGGACACTGACGGCTCTGGGCATCGAGCCCACGATCTGCCATGTCAACGAGGGCCACGCCGCCTTCCTCACGATCGAGCGTGCCCGCTGCCTTCGTGAACGGGCGAACATGTCGGTGCCCGAGGCGCTGGAGATGGTCAAGGCGGGGACGATTTTCACGACACACACGCCGGTGCCCGCGGGTCACGACGTGTTCAGCGAGGAGCTGATCGACAAGTATCTGGGGGGGCACCTCACCGCGCTGGGGATCAGCCGCGACGAGCTGCTCGCCCTCGGCCGGAAGCCGTCGGACGGCAAGAGCTCGAACTTCAACATGACGATGCTGGCCATGCGGCTCGCGGCTCAGACAAACGGCGTCAGCGTCCTGCACGGCGAGGTCTCCCGCCAGATGATGAACGATCTGTATCCCGATTTCCCGGTCGACGAGGTCCCGATCTCCTCGATCACCAATGGCGTTCACATCCGCTCCTGGATCTCCTTTGATCTCGCCGAGCTGCACGAGCGCTATCTCGGGCCGCGGTGGGTCTCGCAGCCGGGCGACCTGACAATCTGGGAGCGTGTGGACAACATCCCCGACACCGAGCTGTGGCGCACGCACGAGCGCCGCCGCGAGCGCCTCGTGGTCTTCGCACGCGAGCGTCTCGCCCAGCAGCTCCACGCCCGGGGGATGACCGCGACGGAGGTGGCGATCGCCGACGAGGTCCTCGATCCCGAGGCGCTGACCATCGGCTTCGCGCGCCGGTTCGCCACCTACAAGCGCGGGACGCTGCTCTTCCGCGATCCCGAGCGCCTGGCGCGGATCCTGCGCGACGCCAAGAGACCCGTTCAGATCATCTTCGCGGGCAAGGCCCACCCGGCCGACAACGCGGGCAAGGAGTTCATCCGCCAGATCATTCACCACTGCCGCACGGAGACCTTCCGCCATCACATCGTGTTCCTCGAGGACTACGACATGAATGTGGCGCGGTACATCCTGCAGGGCGTGGACGTCTGGCTCAACAACCCGCAGCGCAAGCAGGAGGCCAGCGGCACCAGTGGGATGAAGGCCACGGCCAACGGCGCCCTGAACATGAGCATCCCCGACGGGTGGTGGTGCGAGGGATTCGACGGTGAGAACGGCTGGAACATCGGCCAGGGGGAGGACTACGACGACCACGAGTATCAGGACCGCGTCGAGAGCGAGGACATCTACGAGATGCTCGAGAACGAGATCATCCCGATGTTCTACAACCGCGGCCCCGACGGGCTCCCCCGCGAGTGGATCCAGCGCATGAAGCACGCCATGCGCACGATCTGCCCGGTCTTCAACACCAACCGCATGGTCCAGGAGTACACCGAGCTGCACTACCTGCCCCTCGCGGCACGCCTGCGCGAGTTCCAGACCGACGAATTCGCGCGGGTCAGGGGGCTCAGCGCCTGGAAGCAGGCGGTCCGTCAGGGCTGGGGCAAGATCCGCGTTCTCAAGGTGGAGGCGGACACCGTGGAGGCCATCTCGGTCGGCGGCCAGCTCCCCATCACCGCGCAGGTCCACCTCGGCGAGCTCTCGCCCGAGGACGTCGCTGTCGAGATCTTCTTCGGTCAGACCGATCACCTCGGCCAGGTGCCCGCGGGGCGGCCCGTCCGGATGGCCCACGTCGAGGATCTGGGCAACGGCGACCACATCTTCCGCGGGGCCCTTGTCCCCGAGGTCACCGGGCGTCACGGATTCAGCATCCGGATTCTCCCGGATCACCGCGATCTCGTCTCGTGCACGGAGATGGCGATGGTCATCTGGAGCTGAGGTCAGGGGCCAGGTGACAGTGCCCAGGTGACAGTGGTGGAGGGCAGGCCCGTGAGGGGTCGGAAATATCTCAGCGTTCTCTTCGAGTGCTGCAACGTCTACCGGCGGATCTACATCAATCGCGAGGGCACGGCCTACGTCGGCCTGTGCCCCAAGTGCGGGCTACGAGCCCACATCGTCATCGACAAAGACGAGGGCACGGACCGCCGGATTTTTCGCGTGAGGTGAGGAACAGCGCATCCGGCGTGGTCACACGCCCCTGACAGAGTGATCGTGGTCTCTACAGTCGGTTTCACAACCTCAAATCCGGGCTTTCACGGTTCTTGCCGGGGGCAAGAACAGCCGCCTCCGCCAAAGCAGCCGAACA
>JAFGKF010000012.1 GCA_016928695.1 Candidatus Sumerlaeota bacterium
AATGCAGGGAGATGCCACTGGACGCATGTGGCTGAAATGAGAGAACTTGCGCATCAGGCCTGTTTGCAGGGAGATGCACATCGGAGCGGAGTTTGGTCACAGAGTGGTCACATCGGAGCTGTCACCCGCTCAGTCACCCTCGGCGGGACTGGGATCTGAGATTGAGGCGGAGACCAGAATCTTCTCAGGGGCAGCCATGCGAGGTCAGCGCCCCGGAACACCCGGCTCGGTCATCTGTGGCGGATCCAGGATGCGCCTGATCTCCTCCTCGCTGAGGAGACCGCGCTCAGCGGCCAGCTCAGCGAGTGATCTCTCCTCACGCAGGGCCTGCTTGGCGAGCTCCGATGCCTCCGCGTAGCCGATGTGCACATTCAGCGCCGCAGCCAGACCCATGGACCCCTCGCAGAGCCGGCGGCAGTGCTCCCGATCGGCGGTGATGCCCACGATGCATCGATCGGTCAGCTGGCGCAGGGTGGTCCCCAGGATGTGGATGGACTCGATCACACAGTGCTGCATCAGCGGCATCATCACGTTGAGCTCGAGCTGGCCCGCGCCGACAGCCCAGGCCACTGCGGTGTCGTTGCCGATGACCCGGAAGCAGACCATGTTGGCACACTCCGGCATCGAGGGATTGATCTTGCCCGGCATGATCGAGCTGCCGGGGGCCACGGGGGGAAGATTGATCTCGCCCAGGCCGGTCGTGGGCCCGCTGGAGAGCAGTCGCAGATCGTTGCAGATGCGGCTGACCTCGATGGCGAGGTTTCGCAGGGCGGCCGAGATCTCCGCGACGGGGCGCTGGCTCTGCATCGCCTCGCACATGTTCCGGCTGAGCTTGAGGTCTCGGATGCCCGAGATCCGACGCAGGTGCTTGAGAACCGCCTCGCGATAGCCCGGGACGGTGTTCAGCCCCGTGCCCACGGCGGAGCCGCCGATGCCCAGCTCTCGCACCCAGGCGCGGGCGTTGGCGATGGAGACCGCGCAGTTTCGGATCGCATCACCGTGCGCCGTGAACTCCTGTCCGAGGCGAATGGGGGCGGCATCCTGGAGGTGGGTGCGTCCGCTTTTGAGCACCCGATCGAACTCGCGCCCCTTTTTGAGAAGGGATTTCTCGAAATCCAACAGGGGCTGGTTGAGATGGTCTCGCAGGGCCAGCAGGATGCCGAGGCGCATCGCTGTCGGGAAAGCATCGTTGGTGGACTGGCCGAAGTTCACGTGGTCGTTGGGATGGACGAACTCGCTCGAGCCGCGCCTGCCACCCATGATCTCATTGGCACGGCTCGCGATCACCTCGTTCACGTTCATGTGAAAGCCGGTGCCGGCGCCCATCTGAAAGATGTCGACCACGAATTGATCGCGCAGCTCTCCCCCCAGGATCTCCCTGCACGCCCGGACGATGGCGCTCGCCACCTTGGCCCTGAGTGCTCTCTTTTCCCGATTCGCCTCCGCGGCGGCCATCTTGAGCATCACGAAGGCGTCGATGAACCTGGGGTGATGCCTCAGCCCTGAGATGGGAAAGCACTCGAGCGCCCTCTGAGTCGTGGTGCCCCAGTGGGCACTGGCGGGGATCTTCACCTCGCCGAGTGAGTCTCTCTGCGTGCGGAATTTCGCGGCCATGGCTCCATATCCTCTGGGCGGTGTGGTGGGTGACACCTTTGCCTATCCCCTTTTCAATTGACCGGCAACCGCTGTGCCCGAGAATGACAATGAGATCAGCTGCGGGGGGGCAGCCGGATCTCGAGGACAGAGCCCATGGACGACGGATCACAGAGAGAGCGCGTGGATCTCTCGCTGACCGATCAGGTGCGCGATGAGCTCCAGGGTCACCTGGTTGAGCAGCAGCGTCAGGGGCGCGAGCTGATCGAAGACCTCGAGCACCTGCGACAGACCCTGGATCACATCCCCTCAGGTCTGGCCATTCTCGATGGTCAGGGTCGAATTCAGCTCATCAATCCCGTCGGGGCACGCCTTCGTGGTGCCCCCATGGAGGATCTGCTGGGCAAGGCGGAGAGGGAGGTCTCACCGCCGGAGCTCCGTGACCATCTTGTCCCCCTGCTGTGCCGTGCCATCGAGTCCCGACGCTCCGTGAGCGAGGATTTCACGCTGGATCTGCGGGGGGGGCGACTCGTCTGTGCCGTGACCTATGTGCCTCTGCTCGATGAGAGGGGTGAGATCAAGCAGATCTTGGCCATCACCCACGACGTCACCGAGCACCGTCGGCAGCAGGAGGCCATCGGGGCACGCATTGAGACCCTCCGTGAGAAGGTGGCCGAGCACACCGCTGTCTCTGCCGATCTCGTCGCGCGCCTGCGGGCTCTCAACAACCAGCTCCTGCTCACCGAGGAGCGCGAGCGGCGTCAGCTGGCCTCGGATCTGCACGACAACCTGGGCCAGGTTCTGACGCTGGCCAAGGTCAAGTTGACAGCGCTTCGCCGGGCGTTCGCATCGAAGACTCACCGGGGAGACCTGGAGGCCATCGAGCAGCTGATCGCGCAGGCGAATGAGTCGGTTCGCTCCCTCACATTCCAGCTGAGCCCCCCCATGCTTCATGAGCTCGGACTCGCCCCCACACTCGAGTGGCTGGCGGGTGAGATGACAAGACTCTACGGACTGCATGTCGACCTGACCGTGGATGAACCACTGCGGGGGATCGACGAGGGCGCCCGCAACATCCTCTACCGCGCTGTCCGCGAGATGCTCATCAATGCGAGCAAGCACTCAGGGGTGGGGCGTGCCGCAGTGAGTCTGAGGCGCGATGGCCCCTGTGCCCTGGTCACCGTGGAGGACCAGGGGGTGGGTTTCGATGTCGCGGAGATCACCGCCGGCTCAGCCCAAGGGGGCTTCGGTCTGTTCAACATCTCCGAGCAGCTGCGTCACCTCGGGGGATCCGTGGAGATCCACTCCGAGCCCGGTGCCGGGGTCCGCGTGGAGCTGACAGTGCCCATCTCAATCGACAGTTCGCTGCAATCGGGAGAGTCACCATGAGAGCACGGGTCATTCTCGCGGACGATCATCAGATGATGCGCGAGGGGCTGCGCACAGTCCTCGAGCAGCAGAGCGGCGTCGAGGTTGTGGGTGAGGCGGACGATGGGCGAGGCGCCCTGAGGATGGTCGAGGAGCTCGCACCCCATGTCGTTGTCATGGACGTTGGGATGCCCGAGCTCAATGGCATCGAGGCGACGCGGCAGATCACCTCCAAGCACCCGGCGGTCAAGGTCGTCGCCCTCTCGATCCACTGCGACAGGCGCTATGTGCTGGAGATGCTGGAGGCGGGCGCGAGCGCCTACGTGGTGAAGGAGGCGGCAGCCTCTGATCTGATCGACGCCATCCACGCCGTCATGCGCAACAGGAAGTACCTCAGCCCACAGATCACCGATGTTGTGGTGGACAGCTACGTTGAGATGCGAATCCCCATTGAGACCGCGGCCTCCACCGCGCTCGGGCCGCGGGAGCGCGAGGTGCTCCAGCTCCTCGCCGAGGGGCACACCTCCAGTGCGATCGCCTCCAAGCTTCACATCTCGGTGAGCACCGTCGAGACCCACCGGCGCAACATCATGAGAAAGCTCGATCTCCACAGCGTCGCGGAGCTGACCAAGTATGCGATCAGGGAGGGGCTGACAACACCCGAGCCCTGAGATCTCCGGAGGCATCACGTCGCTCACGCCCAGCCCCCCGTGACACGTGACCCAGAGCGAAGTCAGCGCATCTCTCCTATCCCTGGGGATGGGGACGCCGGATACCGGCTCTGCTCACAGAGAATACTCAGATCTGCCGATTCCGCCGAGCCTGACTCCCGTGGTCTCATGAAACAGTTTGAGAGAGGCCATCCCCTTTGAATTGTCATGGCCGTGAGATCTTCACTGAGAATCTCGCATCTCCCCTCCGCGAGAGCCCCGGGGTGAAGATGGTCCCTGCCCCAATCTCTCACCCCGGGGTGCCCCCCACTCACCTCAGTGCCATCGCTGGGAGGTCACACCGATGAGCCCGGTGCGATCACCCGTCGACCCACAGGGGCTGGACGCCGTCATCCTTGATCTCGATGGGGTCATCACCCAGACCTCCCGGATCCATGCGCGGGCATGGAAGAGGGTGTTTGATGAGTTCCTGGCCGGGAGGGGAGCCGAGAGACCCTTTGACATCCGAGGGGACTACGCCCGCCATGTCGACGGCAAGCCCCGGTGCGATGGGGCGAAGAGCTTTCTGGACTCGCGGGGGATCGATCTCCCTGAGGGCGATCCCAGCGATGATCCGGAGCGGGAGACCCTGTGGGGACTTGGCAACCGGAAGAACAGGGTCTTTCAACAGCTCCTCTTGGAGGAGGGAGTCGAGGTCTTCTCGGACACTGTCGAGATGATCAGCCGCTGGCGGGAGAGGGGCCTGAAGATCGCAGTCGTCTCCTCCAGCAAGAACTGCGAAGCCGTCCTCGCAGCGGCCGGTCTGTTTGATCTGTTCGACGCCCGTGTCGGTGGAGTCGTCGCCGAGCGCAGGGGTCTCAGTGGCAAGCCGGCCCCCGATCTGTTCCTGCACGCCGCGGCTGAGCTGGGTGTCGAGCCGTCAAGGGCCGCTGTGGTCGAGGACGCCGTCGCGGGTGTCCAGGCGGGGAGGGCGGGGAAATTCGCCCTGGTGATCGGAGTCGATCGGCTCGATCAGGGAAGAGCCCTGCGAGAGGCGGGGGCGGACACAGTGATCAAGACCCTCGGCGATCTGAATGGAGAGCGTGAGGGAGGTGTCACCACCGGTCCCACGCGCGCGCCTGAGTCAGAGAGCGGGGACCCGGAGCAGGGGAATGGCGGAAAACCATCCCCGGACTTCGATCCCTGGAGACTGGCCTACGAGGGCTGGGATCCGGAGAGTCAGCCGCTGCGTGAGTCCCTCTGCACGCTGGGCAACGGGCATTTCGCCACACGGGGTGCAGCGGAGGAGTCATTGGCCGGTGATCACCACTGTCCTGGCACCTATCTCCACGGTGGATACAATCGCCTCGAGACGGAGATCGCTGGGCGAGTGGTCGAGAATGAGGATCTGGTCAACTGGCCCAACTGGCTCTGCCTCACCTTCCGGCCCGAGGGCGGTCGATGGCTCGACCTCGATGAGGTCGAGGTCCTCGCGCATCGGCAATCCCTCTGCCTTCGGACTGGGATTCTCACCCGGAGCGTGCGCGTGCGGGATCAGGAGGACCGCATCACGCACCTTGTCAGCCGCCGCATCGTCCACATGGATCACCCCCACCTGGCCGCCACCGAGTGGACGCTGACGCCGGAGAACTGGTCGGGCAACCTCGAGATCCGCACGGCGCTGGATGGCACTGTCACCAACAGAGGAGTGGCCCGATACCGCGATCTCAGGGGCGATCACCTTGAGCCGCTGAGCACCTGCCAGATCGGTGAGGATGGCATCGCTCTTCTGGTGCAGACCAATCAGTCCCACATCCAGATGGCCCAGGCGGCCCGCACGGGGGTCTTCGTCGACGACACGCCCGCGGCACTCGATCGCGAGACAGAGGAGATCCCGGGTCTCATCGCACAGCGTCTGACACTCGCATGCGAGAGAGGGAAACCCCTGCGTGTGGAGAAAATCGTCTCTCTGTTCACCTCCCGTGACCGTGCGATCAGTGAGCCCCTGCTCAGCGCCCAGGAGGCAATCCTCGACATCGGCCCATTTGAGGAGCTGCTCTCCTCACACAGGCAGGCCTGGCAGCGGCTCTGGCAGCGATGCGACATTCAGATCGGTGGCCAGGGATTCGACCAGATGGTCCTGCGTCTCCACATCTTTCATCTTCTGCAGACCGTCTCCATGAACACGATCGATCTCGACACCGGGGTGCCCGCGCGCGGTCTGCACGGCGAGGCGTACAGAGGTCACATTTTCTGGGATGAGCTCTTCGTCTTCCCCTTTCTCAACATGCGGATCCCCGAGGTGAGCCGCGCCCTGCTCATGTACCGGCATCGGCGCCTGCCCCGGGCGCGCCGCGCTGCCCGTGAGGCGGGTCTCCGGGGAGCCCTGTATCCCTGGCAGAGTGGGAGTGATGGGCGTGAGGAGAGTCAGGCGGTGCACCTCAATCCCCGCTCCGGCCGCTGGGTCTCCGACGAGACCCACCTGCAGCGCCACGTCAACGCGGCCATCGCTCACAATGTGTGGATGTATCACCAGGCGACGAATGACCTGGAGTTTCTCTCCTTCTATGGGGCGGAGATCATCCTGGAGATCGCCCGCCTCTGGGCCAGTCTCGCCGAGTTCAACCTGGAGCGGGATCGCTATGAGATCCGCGGTGTCGTCGGGCCGGATGAATATCACACTCGTTATCCAGATGCCGACGAGACGGGGCTCAGCAACAATGCCTACACGAACGTCATGGCGGTCTGGACGCTGCGGTGCGCTGACCATGTGCTCCAGATCCTGCCCGCGGATCGCCGCCGCGAGCTGATCGATGAGCTGGGCATCAGCGACGAGGAGCTCCTCCGGTGGGACGAGATCAGCCGCAGGATGTTCATCCCCTTTCGCGATGATGGCATCATCAGCCAGTTCGAGGGCTTCGAGGACCTCGAGGAGTTCGACTGGGAAGCGGCCCGCAGACAGCACGGCGACATCCAGCGCCTCGACCGCATCCTCGAGGCTGAGGGAGACACCACCAATCGCCACAGGGTCTCCAAGCAGGCTGATGTGCTCATGCTGTTCCACCTCTTCTCGGCCGAGGAGCTGGTCGAGCTGTTCGCCCACATGGGATACATCTTCAGCCCAAACCTCATCCCCAACAACATCGAGCACAGCCTCCTGCACACCTCGCACGGCTCAACACTCAGCCGCCTGGTGCACTCCTGGGTGCTCGCACGCTCCGACAGGCGGCGCTCCTGGAGCCTCTTTCAGGGAGCCCTCGAGAGCGACATTTTCGACATCCAGGGGGGGACGACGCCTGAGGGCATTCATCTCGGTGCCATGGCGGGCACGGTGGACATGATCCAGCGGGGCTACACCGGCCTCGAGATGCGCGGTGATGCGCTCTGGTTCAAACCCCGCATGCCAGAGGCGCTGACTGAGATCCGCCTGCGCCTCCGCCACCGTGGCCACTGGCTCTCGATCCACATGACCCACAGAGAGCTGTGCATCTCCTTCGACCAGGGCGGACCCGGCACCGTCAGGGTCGGTCTCGGCGGTGAGGTGCACACGCTCAATCAGGGTGACACACACCGCTTCGCACTCTGAGAGGGTCCGGGCGCGGCTCTCTTCTGCGGAGACCATTACCCCCCTTTCCAGGTGAGAATACCTGGGTCGCGGGATTTCTCTCTGCACCGCATGGTGTCACGCTGAGTCTGTGATCCTTGCCGAGATCTCCGTCAGAGCCGCCCTGACTGAGGGAGAGGGAGAGAGACCATGCTGAGAAGTCTGAGCGAGATGAGAGGCTATTCCATCCTCGCCACCGATGGGCACATCGGAAAGGCCCACGATTTCCTCTTCGACAGTCTGACCTGGACACTCCGCTATCTGGTCGTCAAGACGGGGCCCTGGCTGCTCGAGCGGCGAGTTCTGATCTCCCCCGTGGCCCTGGGTGATCCCGACTGGACCAAGCGCGAGTTTCCAGTGAACCTGACCAGAGATCAGGTGAAGTCGGCCCCTGAGATCGATCTCGACAAGCCCGTCTCACTCCAGAGGCAGGTTGATCTGCACACACACCACCGCTGGCCGCTGTACATGCCTGCACCTCTGGTGGGGGGCGGCGGGGTTCCACCCGCGGCTCCGGTGATCCCCATGGGAGAGCCCGAGTCCCAGGAGAAGGTGAAGGAGAGAGGCGATCCCGACCTGCGCAGTCACCGTGAGGTGACGGGATACCACATCTCCGCGATCGATGGGGAGATCGGACACGTGGAGGATTTCATCGCCGATGACTCTCAGTGGTGCCTGCGCCACATGGTGATCGACACCCGCAATTGGCTGCCCGGGCGAAAGGTTCTCATCCCCACCGACTGGGTGGAGGACGTCGACTGGGAGGAGCGCACTGTGCACGTGTCCCTGGACCGGGAGACGATTCGCAGCAGCCCCGAGTTCGACCCCTCCCTCCCTGTCAGCCCCGAGCATGACAAACAGCTCCGCGACCACTGTGGACGGTCGCAGGGCTGATAGAAGGAGACAGAGACCGTGATCACAGTCAAAAGCGATGCCTTCGAACACGGTGGCACCATCCCGAAAAAGCACACCGGTGAGGGAGAGGATATCTCGCCACCGCTGAAATGGAGTGGTCTGCCTGAGGACACCCGGGAGATCGCAATCCTCTGTGAGGACCCAGACGCCCCGGGGGACGGTCCCTGGGTTCACTGGATTGTCACCTGCATCCCACGCGAGCGCCATACTCTGCCGGAGGCCAATGCCGGGGGGGGCTTCGAGGGGATCAACAGCTGGGGACGTCCAGGCTATGGCGGCCCCATGCCTCCACCGAGTCATGGCCCCCACCACTATCATTTCCGAGTCTTTGCCCTGGATCAGGGCCTGTCGCTCGGCATGGGCGCAACCAAGGAGGAGCTGCTCGAGAAGATGGAGGGGCATGTTCTCGACGAGGGTGTGCTGATCGGCATCTGTGAGCGAAAGGGATGAGAGGGGCTGCGCGCATCACAGCAGCTGGAGGTGATGACAATGGGACCGGAGAGATCACGCGACAGAGTCAACACACGGGACACCGGATCGGATGTTCCCTCAGGACGGAAATCCACACAGTCGCAAACCAGGACCCCTCGCAGATCCCCCATGAGAGTCCCAAAACCCAGACTCAAAATGCCACCACCTCCAGAGTTTCCGATGGGCAGGCCAGTGAGATCCCCATCCGATTTATCGCCCGGCACTGAACAGAGTTCATCAAAGAGTTCATCAAAGAGATCGGCCAGTCCCAGCGCTTCCCGTGCCGGGATGGCACTCAGGAGATCTCGGACAGAGAGTCCCGCGCGATCGCCCATCGGAGAGCCCCCGATGCCGCCCGGTGTGCCGACCAAGCGAAGGCCATCACCTGTGAAGGTTTCCTCGAAAAAAACCTATGTGCCACCTGTGACTGCCCCAGAGGGGCCGCCAGACCGTCCCCCCGCTGAGCCGCCACGCATTCTGCCCAAGGGGGATCCTGCGGATCGGAGCTGAACGACGCATCACAGTTGCCCCCACGGGATCCATGCTCTTTCCCTCGGACAATACTGGGATCACTCAGCGAGATTACCCGATGTGGAGGATATCAGTGGGAGCGGATCTGTTCGAGAGTGTTCGGCAGATCAGAGTGAAGGAGAACCAAATGACCTATCAGACGATCCTGCCCGACATCGGCCTATCACCCGAAAACCGGTCCGCTGTCGTGCTGATCCTCAATGGTCTGCTCGGGGACGTCTCCGTCCTCTATGTCAAGACCCGCAGTGCCCACTGGAATGTCCGGGGGCTCCATTTCCACCACCTGCACGGCCTCTTCGAGGAGCAGTACGGTGAGCTCGCTCGCATCGGTGACGAGGTGGCCGAGCGTGTGCGGATTCTCGGGGGCCAGCCGATCAGCACCATGACCGAGTTCCTGGAGCACACAAGGCTCCTGGAGCTGAGCCCTGAGTTCTACCCCAACACCGGCGCCATCCTGGAGGATCTGCTCCAGTGCCACGAGAGGGTCATCCATGGGATCCGCGCTGCGGCCGACGTCTGCGAGAAAAAGCATGGGGACGTCGGGACCACAGATCTCCTCACAGGTGTGTTGGAGAAACATGAGAAGATGGCATGGGTTCTCCGGACGTCCCTGGAGGACTTCATGCGAGATGCGGGGGAGGTGAGCCCTGTGGCCGCCTCTCAGCATCCCGCATCATGAGCATGAATCCCCGCCGGGCGAGAGAGGAGCCCCCCCTGCAGGAGAGGCTCTCTCGCCGGAGCGGTCGCCCACAGTGCGACGAGTCAATCCCTGCAAGGAGGAATCATATGCTCTCAGTGACCGAAGCCGCCTGCGGCCTGCTGGCCGAGAATCTCAGCAGAGCCCAGGTGCCCGATGACACCGCGCTGAGGGTCGTGCGTGAGGGGGGAAACCTGACGATTCGACCCGACCAGGCGTCCGACGACGACGTGACGTTTGACCACGACGGCAAACCGCTGCTCGTGATGGATGAGGCGATGGCGCAGGAGCTCGACAACAGAGTCCTCGACGTCGAGGAGACACCCGATGGACCGAGGCTGGCGCTGAGTCAATCACCCATGCCCTGAGCGCGGCGATCGTCCGCCCTGGTCGCGGCGCCCGTGCAGCCCCAGCTGCACGGGGCCGCGCCGAAATAGGAGATCGAGGAACCAGACGATCCCAATGCGGACCCTGCATTTCAGCGTTGGCGCATAAACCGATGCGAGCATGGGGAGGGCGGGAACCAGCGGCGCTCAGAGGAGCTCACGCACTTTGGCACCGAGTGCCGCCTCCGCGATCTCGGCGCGGTCGGGGGTGCCCCGCGCGAGTGATCCCATGAACTTTGTCGCCTGCTCGAGCGTGATCTTCGCCGGCAGGGGCGGCTCATGGGTCGACGACGACCTCCAGCAGGGCAGGCCCGTGGGAGGCGAGCAGGGCGTCCATCACATCACCCACCTCCACCGGATCCCCCACGCTCATCCCCTCACCGCGCATGCACACGCGACCGCGGCGGTGACGATGGCTGAAGCTCGCATCCGCACTCGGGATTGCCGAGAAAGACCAGATGCTCCCACTTGATCTGACCCAGAGTGTCGCTCTTGAAGACGGAGACTTTGACGGGCAGCGCATATCGCGCACAGGTGGCGAGTTCGGCCATGAGCATGGTGAACCCGCCGTCACCCGCGATGGCGATGCACTGGCGCTCTGGATAGGCGACCTGAGCCGCGATGGCACAGGGCACCACGCACGCCATCGATTCCATGCTGCCCGAGACAGCATGCATCTGGCTGCGTTTCACCGGCACCTGGTGAGCCCACCAGGTGGTGATGGTTCCCGAGTCGCAGGAGACGATGGCCTCCTCCCGGAGGCGCTTTCCGAGCTCCCAGGCGGGGAGCTGGGGTTTGATGGGAACATCGCGGCGTGTGCCACGCTCGCTCATCAGCACCCACCATTTCTCCATTCCCCTCTGCGCTGAAAGCCCAGCCGGGCACTCGTCTCTTCACCGACCTGACCCTGGCGATGGCGTCGTCCTATGTCCGTGACCTGGAGAGGATGGGACGCTCCTACGACAACATCAGGCAACGGGTCGCCGTGCTGAGGATGACCTGTCGGCACATGACGAGCTGCGGATTCGTCAACGCTCTTCAGAATCTCTTCGTCCACAGGACAAAGCCACCAGTCATCCGATGCTGGAGCGGCGAGCAGGTGCTCCGGTTCCTGAGGTGGGCGAAGGAGCATCACCCGAATCTCTACCCGGCATGGCTCCTTCAGGGACTCGCAGGTCTCCGTGGCTGGGAGGCGATGTTCCTGCGTGAGTGCGATGTGGATTGGGATGCCAAGACCATTGAGGTGACGGAGACGCCACTCCACAGGCCCAAGAATCTCTACTCCTTCCGCCTGCTTCCGGTGGGCGAGACGATCATGCGGGAACCGCGCTGGGCGCTGGATCAGCGTCAGGGTGACCGGCATGAGGGTTGCATCTCGGTCAATCCCAAGGGCGAGCCGTGGGGAGAGAGGGAGCGGCTCTACGGTCCCTATGACAGGTTCGAGGAGTATCTGAAGACGGGGCTGCCAGAGGGCGTCGAGCGGATCAGCCCGAAGGACTTGAGGAAGAGCTTCTCGACGCTGTGCGAGACGGAGCTTGGTGTGAGTGGCTTGGCTCTGGGGTCATATCTGGGTCACAGCGCACAGGGGGTGAGGCTCAGGCACTACACTGATGCGAGGCAGATCGAGTTCTTGAGGAGGGAGGTTGCGGAGAAGGTGGAGGAGTGGGTGAGGTGTGGTGGCTCTGAGTTGTTCAGGGCGTAGATAGCCCCAGCAGCATCTCGACCAGCGCATCCAGGTCATCTTGATCCACATCGATGTCTCCGTCGAGGTCGGCATTGGCGAAATTCTGGGGCAGGAGGATCGGCTTGTCGTCGGGAAGGGCCTCGTTGACGAGGAATACGATGTCGGCGGAGTCCACTTGGCCATCTAGATTGGGATCGCCCATGAGTGACGGAAGGGCATATGGAGGGATGAAGCGCAAATCAGTATGGTGTTCAGGGCGCGATAGGTATCTGTTTAGCCCCCTTCTCCTCCATCGCGTCTGATTTCAGTAGCTTTCGCCGGCGGCGTGTGCACCCTCTC
>JAFGKF010000013.1 GCA_016928695.1 Candidatus Sumerlaeota bacterium
TCTCTGCCCCAGGCGAGCCCCCAGAGCGGCGGCTCCACGCTCCTGGCGCTGTTCACGTCGCTCGGTCATCCGATCCCGAACGGTGGTGTGGATGATCTCACGCTGCTCATCGCTCAGAACGGACTGCATCCGCAGGCGAGTGTCAGCCTGCGCGTGGCGCTGGGCGGCGTGGATCTCCATCTCGGCGTCGATCGCCTCATGGATGGCCTCCGCATCGGGCTCGTCCGCGGCCCAGAGCTGCTCCAGCTCCAGCTCGGCCAGCTGGTCCTGGGAGCGCAGCTCGATGGCCGTCCGCCGAGCCTCGTACGTGATCGCCTCGATCTCGGCGATCTGATCATCGGTGATGTTGGCTGCCTCTCGGATCTCGGGGTCGCTGAGGAGACGCTCGATCCCACGCTGAATCATCTGACCACCTCCGGGTGTGACCGGGGCGGCCAGGGCGGCGGTGGAGATCAGGGTCACAAGTCCCGCCAAACCCAGAATCAGGAAGGGGCGCATCGGAAGTCGGAAATGCATGACTCACTCTCCATTCTCTGTTTGTCTTGTGTGTGGATGCACCGAGAGCCGCCGCAACGGTGATGCCGACCCTCCGGGCCCCATGGAAATCGACCGGCGATGCCGCGGTGACCCTTGAAAAAAGAGGTGTTGCAGCGGATGGGGGCAGAGGGGTGATACTGATGGGCAACAGGTTGGCAGCGACAGATGGGTTCCGATTGGTACGATCCTCACCCCCCGGCAGTGCACGCTGGAACGACAGGAGTGCTCTGAGACGATGGGATGGCTGATCGCCGCTCTCCGATGGACTGCGTCGGGTTTCCGGAGGTGGTTCCTGCCGCGGCGAGATCTCTATCCCCCCGACAGGAAGAGATGAGGCGGCTCCCTCTCAGACCGATCGCAGGGTGATCAGGCCCACCTCGGGGGGAACGCCGAATCGCATCGGTGTGCACAGTTCGAGTTCCACGGCGTCCCATGGTGTTCTCAGAGGTGCGAAAATGCCTGCCCCCAAGTCTCCCCGGGTGCTCACGGATCGCTGTCTCTCTTCGACATGGTTGAGCTCAAAGGGCTTGGCGAGATTCTTGCCCCATGATCGGCGATACCCTGTGAGGTGTTTTTACAATGAAAACTTCCCTTGTTTCGATCCTGGTGCTGCTTGTCGTGTTTCCCCTGACTGCGCAGATGACAGCCCCCTGTCCCGCAGGCGCCTGCGCTCTGTCCCTGTCGGATGATGCGCAGCTGGTGCCCGGTGGGGCGGTGGAAACAGATGCCCCGAATGCTCCCCCTGTCCGAGAGCGCCGTGGCCCCGGTGCCCCTGGTGCCCCTGGAATGGCTGTTGGCCTCGCGGGAGCGCCCGCGAGTGCAGAGGCCGGTCCTCGCCGAGGTGGATTCGCCCCCGAGAGGATCATCGAGCGCTTCGATGCCAATGGCGACGGCATCCTCGAGGTCTCCGAGCTGGGCGAGGGCACACGCGCGGAGCGCTTCGCCGCCGCCGACACTGATGGTGACGGCATTCTCACGGCCGACGAGCTCAGGGCTCAGATGGAGGCGATGGTGCCCCCCATGACCGGTGCGCCCGGCAGCCCTGAGGCCGGCTGGGAGCCGGGGCAGCGGAGAGGGCGCGGTCTCACCCTCGAGAGCTTCGTTGAGAGATATGACACCGATGGCAACGGCACCGTGGAGGTCACCGAGCTGGGCGAGGGCCCGCGCGCGGAGCGCTTCGCTGCCGCCGACACCGATGGAGACGGCACCCTCAGCGCCGAAGAGATCGAGACCTTCTTGCAGTCGTCCATGCGCCAGCGGATGCGCGAAGGGGGCGTCTCGGGCCAGCGTGGCCAGGGACCGCCTCAACAGGACTGATCACACCGCAGGCAAATCACAACGCGCCCTCCAACGGCCCGCCGGACACCTCCCCCCCCCGGCGGGCCGTTTCTCATGATCTGAGGAGTTGGCAAATCCGCTCTCCTGTGGTGGGGATGATATGAATCAGACTTGTCGGTGCACTGGCCTTCATGAATGAAGGCCCCACCCAGACCACTGTGGGGCCTTCATAGCAGGCCACTGCTTCCCCTGCGCCAACCAGCCGATGGTCATTGTCAAGTGTGATTCGTATCAGACACTCTCCGCGTGACATCTCACCGCGCGCCACCTATCCAGGAGGGATCACACCCGGGGAGAATCTCTCGATCATGGGACTCGACATCTATGTGGGCAGTCTGACGCGGTATCACACGGGCGACTGGGAGACGGTGGTCCAGCAGGCGGCCCAGCTGATGGGCCTGGAGGTGCACACCGTTCGCCCCCCGACGGCTGAGAGGCCTGTCACCGACACGGAGGCGATCCGTGAGGTGGTCACGCTGTGGATGCAGGCCCTGGGCAAGGGAATTGAGCCTCATCTCGGCGGCACGCCGTGCGCCTGGGAGGAGGACCCGCTCTCCGCCTATTTCACCGACAAGCCCGCGTGGGACTGCTTCGGCTCACTGCTGCTCTGGGCCGCCCACGCTGAGCACCCGGAGCTGGAGCCGGCCGGGGCATTCGTCGAGAGATGGTTTGAGGCCCCCGCTCTGGTGGCGAGCAATGCGGAGGGATTCGACTCCCAGTTCAACCAGCTGCTCCGCAGTGGCCTCGAGCTTTGGCTCCCCGTGGACTTCCCATTCACCTTCGAGGCCGAGGATGTCACCGGCCGACAGATTGGCATCGGCTCGAGCCCGGCGCTCCGCCGACAGCTCGAGTGGCTGAACCAGATCACCTGGCAGGCCGATGAAGAGACGATCCGCGGATGGCGAAAGCACTGCCCGGAGCACCGCAGCCCTGTGGAGGAGGGGGCGCGCTTCGCCTTCGAGATCCTCTGGCGGCTGTCGCGGCACGCCGTCGAGGAGCGGCTGCCGATGAAACTCGACCACTGACCAGCCCTGAATCGGCACCTGGCATGACAGAGGGGCTGGCCAATTAATGAATTTTCGCCCTCTTTTCGGTGTTCCATTTTAAGAACACCCGTGCCAGTGTGCCAGCCAACCACGCACTTCTTTCACCTGCGGCCCCAGCTCCCACTCCCCACGGAGGTTCTTTGATGACTTTCCCTGCACGGGCAGGCCAGTCCCTGCTCCTGGCGACCGCCTGCTGTTCCCTTGCACTCTTCGCCCCTGCCCAGTCTCCTGAGGCCCCTTTCACCGCTGACTCAGCTCATCGCCTTGGCACCACCGATGTCTTCGGCCCGAGCGTCGAGGACTATCTCTCCGCCGCCGTCGGCGCTCCGGTCTCTTTCGCGTCGCCCGTGCCGGTGACCCACGCCGCACCGCGCACTCCGCCCCTGCCCGCGGGGCAGAACGTGCTGCTCGCCGACTACCTGCGGGCGCCGACGATCGATGACCAGACCGGCCTGCGGCGACTGGCCGAGAACTTCGACCTGCTGGTGCTGCACGAGTGGCACTCCAGCAAGATCCCTCTGTTCCGCCAGACCAATCCGGACATCGTGATCCTGCTCTACAAGACCCGCGGACTGATGCTCTCCGATTCACAGGAGGGGGTCGAGAACTACAACAATGTGAAGCAGTACGACTTTGCCTTCATGCACGACGCCTCAGGGAATCACATCTTCTGGGATTGGAACCTGGACGGTCGCATGGACGTGGCCTCACCCCGGCCCGAGGTCGTTGCCTACCAGGACTTCTTCTACGACCGCGCGCTCGCGTCGGTCTCGCAGGGGGGATTCGATGGCCTTCTGATCGATGACGTCTGGTCCTCGGAGGGCGTTCAGAACACGCCGGATGCCATCGAGTACTCGAACGCGAACAACAGCGAGGCGCTCCAGGCGGCAATGACGAGCTACCTTGCGGCGGGGTATCAGCGGACGCGGACGACAGGGCAGCTCCTCGCGGCCAACATCGGCTGGTGGCAACAGCTCACAGCCTCGGGCGGCCGCACGGGGCGACGCTACATGGAGCAGCTCGACATCGCGATGCAGGAGAAATTCTTCGTGAACTACACCACCCACTGGAACACCGGGGAGTCGTGGTTCACGGAGATCAACGCGCTGATCCGCGACATGCGTGAGACAGGGCGAACGCTGATCTGCCACACACGCGGCGACACCGCGGATCAGCTGACGATGCTCTACGCACTGGGCTCCTATCTGTGCCTGACGGACCGCGACGGGCGGGCGGCGCTGAGCCACCTCGACCAGCGATCGAGCAGCCGCATCCCTCCCATCTATCCGGAGTACGACCTCGCCGAGGAGCTCGGGGCTCCCGTCTACGACGTTCGCTGGCACAGCGGGCACGGGTGCGGCTACAGGCGCTTCGCCAATGGCTACGTGGTGGTGAACCCGAACAGCACATCGCGGACGATCCCCGAGCTCGCGGGGCTCTACGATGTCTATGGTGTCCGCGTGCCCTCGAGTGGCTTCAGGCTGCCGGGCCACTCGGCGATGCTGTTCTTCGACTCGCCGGTGCAGCGCTGAGGGAGAGGCGCCCGGCCGCAGCCGCTCTCATCGCCCGCTGAGGCCCGAGGGCGATTCCACGGTGAGGCGGAGCACGCGCACCTCGTCTGCGCCGAGGGAGATCTCGGTCTCCAGCCATCGGCCATCGGAGACGAGAGTGAAGGGCTGCGCCGTGTCCGAGAGAACGTTCCACAGGCTCACAGTGCTCAGCGTGGGGTCGAGTCCCATGCCCTCGAGATCGACCATGAGCGGAGTCTCGGTGGCCTGGCCGTCCGCGGCGCGGACTGTGAAGCAGGCGTGTCCCTGATCGAAGGCGCCGAAGCGCTCGACCTCCAGGCCCTCGCCCTGGGCATGGGGAATTGGCTGCCACCCCGCCTCTCCGAGCTCTCTGATCACGGGCATGAATGTCTGGAAGAGATCACGGTCGCGTTCGTAGAGCTCGGGGTGGAGAAAGTAGCGGTCGGGCGCGCCGCCGACGGTCTTGCCGATCGAGCTCACCGCGGGGTGAAAGCCCCAGAAGAGATGGCTGCGGAAGAATTCCGCCATCTCCTCGTGTGTGGCGTACTCGTCAGAGACCTGGAAACGCTGGAGCAGGTTGCTCACGATCCGCGTGCCCGCCATGGCGCGGCGGACGCGGCTGAGCCCCTGCGGCTCGGTGAACTGGGTGATCTCTGAGCCCATCAGGTCTGCCCACGGCGCTGCGAAGCGGTGTCCCTCGGGAAAGAGATTGACCATCACGAGATGCCCAAGCCCGCGGAGCATGGGCGTGGTGGCCTGGAGGAATTCGACCTGGGATTGAAAGCCGATCTGCGCCGCGTGGCCATCGCGCCAGTCGAACGTGAGCGGATGATCGACGACCGCCAAGTGCTCCGGCCGGTGATTGAGCCAATTGCCAAAGCCCCACGTCACGGCCATCGAGTCGACATAGATGCCATCGTCGCTGGCCAGCGAGGGCGTGATCCAGTGATCGTGAAAGACCGAGAATCCACTGGGATCGGGGAGATCGGGATCGAGATTCAGTGGCCAGAGCTGCGAGCCGCCGGTGCCCGCGTCGTTCGGCCGCCAGAGGCCCGGGTGATCCACCAGTGCGAGCACACCCGACGCCGTGTGGGGCGATGACTCGATGACGGCCTGGGCCATCTCCTGGCGAGGGGCCAGGATCCACCGCGCCCCCCCGGTGTCCCAATCGGAGTTGAGAGCCTGTGTCCACAGGGCGGTGTCCGAGTTGAAATCCCAGAGCAGGAGCGGCGTCGCCTCACCACTCACATCGACAGTGAAGTCGTCGATGTGCACGGTGTGATCGCCGCCGGTCCAGTGGCGCAGAGAGAACCGCGCCTCCACCGCGCCGCTGGGCACGACATAGGTCTGCTCGAACGTCTCCCAGGTGTCCGGCTGGGTGTTGACGAGGGCTGCGACGACATGCGCCTGTGAGGCGGTGCTGAAGAACCAGCCGCTCGGGGCGGGAAGAGAGGAGGTGACATCGAGCCCCGCGGCGTCGCACAGGCGGATGCCGAGGATCTGTGCCGTGTCGACGTTCGCCGTGCGCGCCCGCCATCCGAGCGTCAGCGTCCGGCCCTCAGTCACCGGATATCTCTCTGCCGTGGCCATGCCGCTTCCGCTCAGACATCCATCGCCGATCTGCAGGTGGCCGGTGTCACTCAGCCCGCCGTCGGGCCACCATGTGGCAAATGCCCCCGGGTTCTCGGCCCACAGCTCCGCCCGGGCCTGAAGTGTCTCGGGGCTCGGCTGCTCGGGGCCATCGAACCACGAGTCCCAAACCACCCATGGCTCGACATAGAAGTGAGTGGCGATGTTCGCCTGACGCAGCGCCTCGCGCTCATGGGGCTGAAGCTGCCAATTCAGTTCCCAGTGCTCATAGTGGGCGAAGCCGAAATCCTCGGGGCTGGCGATCGCGGTGACGGGGATCGGATACTCCCATGCCCCCTCGCGCACAGTGCGCTTGGCAAAGTGCTCCGGAAACCTCGCCTGGAAGCGCTCCAGCGCGGACCGGAAACCCCAGTCGCCATCACACCGCGTGAGAAGCAGAGAGACCTCCGCGTGACTGGGGCCCAGGTGCTGCGTCAGCGGCGAGAGACCGATCTCCCAGACCGATGAGAGGCCCCCCGTCGCACTCGCCTCGAAGCGCTGAGCCACGGCCTCCTCCATCGGCACGGCGAGGGAGAGGCCGAGCTCACCCGAGGCGACGGCGGCGAGCGGGTGCCATGAGATGTCGTGCTGGGAGAGGGTGAAGGTGTTGGCCGCTACGGTGTCGCCCGTGAGTGTCTCAGAGACATCGAGATCATCCCACCAGGTCCAGCCCTCGAGGTCGATCGGCAGAGCCCAGCGAAGCAGCGCGGCCCGGTCGGTGTGCGAGGGGGGCAAGCTCTGCAGTGTGAGACGCATCGCCAGGACCTCGCCGGAGGGCTGGACTGTGGCTGTCACCGACAGCGAGTCGTCGGCCAGCAAACCGCTCATCGTCACGCCATCGCCATCAGTGATCGGTGCGGCCATCAGCGGCTCGGGATCATTCCAGACGATACCGCCCGTCTGCTCGATCGTCAGATTGTCGATGTGGACAAGGTGATCGCCGCTGTTCCAGTGGCGCACCGAGACAATCGCAGACGCCGCCTCAGCAGGGACATTGTAGGTGAAGGTGAAGGGCTCCCATGTGTCGGGTGCGCTGTTGCCGATGCCAAAGACCACATGGGCCTGGGAGACGGAGCTGAAGATCCACCCAGAGGGGGGTGTGACAGAGGATGTGATGTCTGTTCCCTCGGCGTCGAAGACGCGGACACCGACGATCTGAAGCGTCTCGGTTGATGCACTCCGCGCCTGATGGGAGATGGTGAGCTGGGCATCGCCGCAAACCGGAAACGGCGCGTCGAGAGCCATGCCGACGCCGACCGCACTCCCGTTTCCCAGGAGCAGATGGCCCGAGTCGTTCACACCACCGCTCGGGAGCCATGTTGCGTAGTCACCCGCGTCGTCCCAATCGGCGCCGCTGGCCGAGACCCACGGTCCATCAGCACTCTCGAATGACAGAGACTGGAGTGTGGCGGGGATCCCCGGATCTCCGACCTGCACAGTCAGCGGAGCGGATGAGCTGAGGAGCGGCAGTGACACGCTGTCGACGCGGAGCTCGGTGACGGCACCTGTTGCGTCGTCGAGTGTCAGCTCAAGGCCGTCATCAGTGGTGAGAGGGACGGCGAAGAGCACGCGTCCTCCAGTGAACACGGTGAGGATGAGAGCTGTGAGGCAACTGCGCATCCGGCCAGTGAAGCGCGGGGGGGAGCCTGTGTGCAATGGGATTTGTCCTCAGCCACACAGTGCGACCAGAGGTTTTCAGACTGAACGCAGAGAGCGCCGAGAGCACAGAGACTGCAGGGAGATCCGGCGCTGTCTCAGCGCTCTCCGCGTACTCCGCGTTGCCTCCCTCTTTGACGACGGTTCACTCCCAGCTCGGAGACCCGCTCCATCGCCAGGGGCCACTGGCCAGGGCGCTCTGGTCAGCGGGATCGAGCCGGTGCCAGACAAAGAGGCACTCCCCCGTGGCGCCGGCTTCGCGCGCTGCGACAATCTGATCAACGAGCAGACGCGGCGAGAATCCGAGATAGGGACCAAGGCCGATGACGGCGGGGCTGCCGCCGGGCATGTGGCTCACGAGCTCCTGCACCGCTCCCCGCACCTCGTCGACGGAGGGCGTGTAAATCATCGGCATGGGCGCATTGAGGTGCCCCGACTCCACCCACGCCCCCCAGTTCTGCCCCTTGTTCTCGATGGCCGCCTCGAGGTCGGGGAAGACAGCGGCGCTGATCAGGGCATCGGGGCGCACGCGGCGGATCGCCTCGGACTGCCGCTCCACATAGCGGGTCACCTGGGCCTGACGCCAGTCGATCCACTGCGCCCACTCCTCCCCGTTCTCGTCGGGCGAGATCTCCATGGGGTCGAAGCCCAGCTCCTCGCGCACACGCCCGCGCGTGTGGTCCGAATAGTCCCATCCGCTCTCCCATGAGAGCGACAGGCAGAAGCGGATGTGGTCGTAGTGATAGCCGTCGAGATCATAGGCCTCCATCATGGCGGTGTGGGCCTCGATCAGCGCATCGTGGAGCCCGAGATGCGCGGGATTGAGGTACATGTAGCCCCAGGGCATCAGAACGCTCTCTCCGCGGCGATTCACCGAGACCCACTCCGGGTGTTCATCGCCGAACCGCTGCGGCACGCTGTACTCACTGTGGATGTATCCCAGGAAGAAGTTGTGCACCCAGGCGTGCACCTCGATGCCGCGCGCGTGGCACTCCTCGATGAGGATCTCCAGCGGGTCGCTGCCCTGGAATCTCTCCACCTGGGGGAAGAGACCGGTGGGATCGGGGTAGACGACCGACGAGCCGAAGTTCACCTCGGTGAAAAGGGCGTTGACATGGGCCTGTGCCATCGCCTCCACCTCGGCGGCGATCGCCTCCGGCGATGCGGTGTCGAGACGGTGCCAGACGGCGTGCACCTCCTCCGCGGGGGAGGGGAGAGCGGCCAGCTCACGGTCGAAGGCCACCGCCTCCAGGCTTGCCAGTCGCTGTGTCATGGCGGGCATCGGGTCGGTGATCTGCGCGATGGCCGCACGGAGACTCTCGATCTCGGCGCTCTCCTCGGCGCTCTCGGGGAACTCGGCCAAGCGGCGCTCGGCGTCGGCCAGGCGCCAGCGCGCCGAGGCCAGCTGGCCCGTGATCGAGTGGTCGATCCACACACTGTTCTCGTCATGCGCCACCGGTGTGCCGGGCGCGAGATTCCGGACCATCCACCGCAGAGCCGAGCCATTGCCCGAGAGGATGAAGCCATCGGACGGGATCTCGGAGTCGTTGCCACCGAAGTTCGCCACGAGGCCGTCGATGACAACGGCCTCGGAGCCCAGCTCATTCGTGCCCGTGTTCAGTTGCCCATATTCAGGTGTGTACAGAATCAGCTGATCCCGCCCTCGCCCGCCGGGGAACTCGCTCTCCTCGGTGGGATCGATGGCGTCCAGGCGATGCGCCTGGCCGGCGGCGGACAGGGTCAGCCCCAGCGTCAGGAGGATGCTCTGGACAGCGGTCAGACGCATGGTGATTCCCCCCTCACAGTGAGATTCTCCCTCAGAGCCGTTCGGGATCATGTTCACGCCCGACTCCTGGGACTGTCAAGGTGAGGCGGCGCCTTCGTCCCTCTGCGTCAGCCATGACTCCTCAGTTCTCGAACCGCGAATAGCGCCGAGATTGCAGAGATGGCGCAGAGACCGGCGAAGTCTCAGCGACACCCCCCATTCTCAGCTCAACAAACCCCCAACTCCCACCGATCAGATCTGGAGCCGGACACATCTGTCCTCAAGGAGGAGGAGCCATGAGCATCGGGGGGATCGGTCAGACATCCATTTTGCATGCATCGCTGGCACGCACGCACCGCGCGGAATCCACAGACGAGTTGCCCCCCGCGGATTCGGATGAGGAGCTCGAGCGGCCCGAGGAGGAAGATGAGGACATGGGGCGGGCGAAGGGTGTCCTGCGCAACCTGCTCGAGGGGCATTTCAAGGGCGTCGCCGACCTCCGGCTGAGGATCAATTTCCACGCCGAGCTCACCGCGATCCAAGATCAGGCGGTCCGCGAGGTCACCGAGGAGAAGATCGCCGAGATCCAGGGGACCGTCGACGGTGCGGTCGATTCCCTCCTCGCCTCAGAGGATGTGACCGAGGACCAGGCGAACCGGATCGCGGAGATCCACGAGAACTTCACTGCCGAGCTCCAGGGGCAGGTGGCTGCTCCACCCGATCCCCAGAGCGCGGACACGCCCTCCCCTGTGGACGCCTTGGAGATCTCCCTCCACGACTTTCTGACTGCACTCACCGCGGCACTGACGCCGGTGCCCGAGGAACCCCTGGGCGATGTGGTGTCCGCGTCTCTGGACGCACTGGATGAGGCCGAGGCGGGCACCTCTCCCCCCGAGGGGGCCGTTGAGAGCCCGGCCATTCCCGCTTCTCTTCAGGAGATTCTGACGGGCCTCGGCGAGGCGCTCGAGTCGGCTCTCGCGGAGCTGAGGGAGGAGATCGAATCCGCTCGCGCCCTTCCCGAGCTCTCGGAGCCCCACGGCAATGGGAGAGCGTATGCGAAGTTCCTGGCCATCTACAGTGAGATGACCGGTGCCGCGGAGACGCCGGAGTCGGCCGAGGGCGAGGGACTGGCGGCCACCGCCTGACCGAGTCCAGACCGGGGCACCGTTTCCTCAACGCAGAGA
>JAFGKF010000127.1 GCA_016928695.1 Candidatus Sumerlaeota bacterium
CTGTCGATCGACTGGCTGCGGCGCGGGCAGCGGGCCTCGCGGCTTCTGCCCCAGGTGCCGCTGGAGGAGATGGCCTCCGATCCCCCCGACCCCTCCGACAAGGGGGCGCGAGAACTCATGGCCATGGATGAGGAGAGCCGAGCGCTCTGGAAGGCGATCGAATCGCTGGAGCCCGAGCAGCGGGAGATCCTTCTGCTCCGCCACATGGAGGATCTCTCGCAGCGTGAAATCGCCGAGCAGCTGGGTGTGGACCCCTCGACGGTCAGCCGCCGCCTGGGCGCGGCGCTGAAAAAGCTCCAACGCCATCTCGAGCCCCTCCTGCACCAGGCCGTTCCCCGTCTGCGCGCCCGTCGGCAGGCGGTGTCCAAATCGCTGGTGATCGCCACCGCCGTGAGTGCGCTGTCGGCCACGGCGAAGGTGAGCCTCGCCGCCGCCGTCCCCGCGGGCGAGATCGCTTCGGCGACCTCAGCGGCGAAGGCCGGGGCCGTGGGTGCGGTCGGTGTCATCGGTCTCCTCCAGTCTCTCCCCACACTCATCGCAGGAGGAGCGAAGGCCATGGCCACAGGCAAGGGAATCGCAGCCACCATCACCGCCGCCGCAGCCGTCACGGCGGGTGGAATCTATCTGGGAACGTCCGGGCAATCCGACCCAGGTCCAGCACCGCAGGTCACTGAGGAATCAGAGGCACTCCCCGGACCCGGCGCCTATGTTCTGGGAGATGACGGCCGAAGGGTCGCCATGCGCGAGGTGGATCCCGACACCATCCGGGGGATCTGGGAGCGGAGTCAGGCGGGGGAGGACGTTGAGAGCCTTTTCGGGGAGCTGAATCTCCCCACGGTCCCTCGATCGCGGGAGATGCTCATCGTGGCACCCGATCTCGAGTGGTCCTGGGATGAGACCATTCAGGGGGGCGGATTCCGCCTCACCGATATGGAGGCCCAGGCTCTGGAGAGTCAGGCTGAGGATCTGGGAACGGGTTCGGGACCCTGGCGTGTGACATTTGATCGCTCTCCGGCGGGAGATGCCCTTGTCATCGGCTGGGTCCACATCACCGAGGGTCCCCAGCGCATGTGGCTCGCGCGGCTCGAGGGAGAGGATCCAGCCACATCTCTCGTCCCGGATCATGAGGGCGTTTTCGCCGTGGGCGACGATGGCCGACTGATCGAGCTCCCACAGGTGCCATTGCAGGACATGGAGATCCTGATGCGCCGACTGGTTGCCGGGGAGACCGGAGTCCTCGAGAGCATGGGACTTCCTGTGATCCCGCGCTCAGCGCGGATCCTCGTCCTTCAGCCGCGGAGCTGGTATGAGAATCCCAACTATGGACCCGGCGACGGTTACGAGGTGGGGGTGATCACCGCCGATGGCGGCTCGGACGCTGTGGAGGCACGTTTTCGCGATGTCCTGAGCACTCCAGGGCTGATGGAGATCACGTTCCCCGATGCCTTGGAGGGGGAAGCCCTGGCCGTTCCGCGGGGGAATTTCAGCCGGGGCGAGGTCGAAGTTTGGATGGGGCGGCTCCCCTGATCAGAGAGCGTCGGCGCCCCATCAATCCCCCATCGTGCCGGAACTCTCTGTGTTTCATCGTGCCGGAATCCCTATTCCGGCACCATCCGACTGATGCCGGCGGGGGCGCCGGCGCTCCATCTCCAATTCATCGTGATTTTCCTCCCCGCACCGCATAACCTCTCCCCCGACCGCGTCACTGGGGGCAGAGAGGGGCATGAGCCCCTCCGCCGGGAGAGACGGTTCCATCCATGTCATCCGCCGAGCCTCAGCCACCGGACCAGACACTGCTGCACAGAGCCCTCAAGGGAGATGTTGCAGCCTTCGGCGCACTGGTCGAGCGGCACTTCGGCCCCGTGTACGCCGTGGCATTGGCCCGGCTCCGCGAGCCGGAGTCGGCCGAGGATCTCGCGCAGGAGGTCTTTCTGCGCGCTCAGATCCACCTTCAGCGGCTCGGGCCCAGCGGCAACTTCGCGGGCTGGGTGGTTCGCATCGCGCGCAATCTGGCCATCGACTGGCAGAGACGGAAACAGACCGCCTCACGTCTGTTGCCCCTGGTGGCTCTGGGGGAGAGGGCTGGTGAGATCCCGGACACCTCAACAAGGGGGGCACGGGAAGCCATGGCCAGCGACGAAGAGCACAGCGCGGTTCGCCGCGCGATCCGGGATCTGCCCGACGACCTCCGCGAGGTTGTGCTTCTTCACTGGACGGAGGCGCTGACGCAGCAGGAGATCGCCAATCGCCTGGGGTTGAATCAGGCCACGGTCAGCCGCCGTCTGCAGCGGGCCCTGAAAGCGCTCCGGGGCACGCTCGAGCCTGTGCTGCGCGAGGCGGCCCCCGCCTTTCGCCCCGCGCCCCGCGCCCTGGCCAAGTCCCTGGCGATCACCGTGGCCGTCGGGGCCCTCTCCGGCACGGCGAAGGCCGCGCTCGTCACCGCGGCACCCATCAGCCAGATCTCCTCGGCGACCCAGGCGGCACAGATGGGGGCGGTGGGCACGGCCGGTGTCATTGGATTCATCAAGTCTCTTCCCGCACTCGTCGCAGGAGGAGCGAAAGTCATGGCCACAGGGAAGGGCATTGCCGCCACGGTCGCCGCCGTTGGGGCGGTCTCGGTGGGAACCTATCACTTAACGCACACAGACTCCGATTCCGGCGCGGTCTCGGGGCGGACCGACACCCCGCTCCCCTCGTTCACCAATTCCCTCGGCATGAGGATGGTCCAGATCCCGGGCGGGACGTTCGAGATGGGCCTCTCCGATGCGGAGATGCGGGCCCTGGCGACCCTGCAATTCGCGCAGGAGGGCGTTCCCGATCGCGATCTGGCGGAGCAGTGGATCGAACGCGGTCTTCCCTTCGAGGAGATGGCGCGGGCGATCGGCGCCACTCCCACGCCCAGTCAGACTCTCCTGGACCTCACGGCCTTTGTGACGAATCGATCCGATCGGCCATCTCACCATGTCACACTGGACGCCTTCCACATGAGCGAGACGGAGGTGACTGTGGAGCAGTATCTGCGCTTTGTGGAGGCCTCGGGTCACCGCGCTCCCCCCGACAACAGGTACAAGCCCCACGCCGAGTATCCCAACACGCCGATCACCAACGTGACCTGGAACGATGCCATGGCATTTTGCGTCTGGCTCTCCGAGACGGAGGAGGGCACCTATTGCCTCCCCACCGAGGCGGAATGGGAATACGCCTGCCGCGCGGGGACGACGATGCTGTTCGCCTTTGGCGACACACTCGACCCCGAGGCCGCCCATTTCAGTCACGAGATTCATGGTGCGGGCCCCCTCGATGTGGGCAGCTTCCTGCCCAACGCCTGGGGACTCCGCGACATGCATGGGAACGTCTCGGAGTGGTGTCTCGACCTCTTCTCGGAGGACTTCTACAGCAATCCCCGGGCGACAGCGCGCAATCCCGTCAGCAACCAACCGGAGCGCGGGCTTCCATCACACTCTCTCCGAGGAGGAGGGTGGGTCGACGTCAGTGACATTTATCCCAGCGGCCTGCTCCACCACTCCTCGTTTCGGGGGCCGGGATTCGCCCCCGACTTCC
>JAFGKF010000128.1 GCA_016928695.1 Candidatus Sumerlaeota bacterium
CTGGGGGGTGAGGGCATCTCGGGAGAGGGGGCTGGGGGGTGAGGGTATCGGTGAGGGTTTCTCGGGAGTTCAATGGTCGCCTCAACGCCTCCTTTCCCCCTCAACCTCACACACGCCCTGCCGGCACTTCGGACAATGCCGCTTTTTAAACCAGGCGCCGAGGAGGGCGATCAGGGCCGAGGCGATGGCCGAGGCGGCCCCCAGGGTGGGGGAGCGGGGGAGGAGCAGAAGGACGGCCAGGGCGGCCAGGATCACGCCCAGCCACATGGCGATGGCCCCGAGCAGATGCTTGGCGTCAGGGGACATGCGCCGAGCTGAGGGGCTCTCCGGTCCCGTGTCCAGCGGGATTTCGCTGCCCGCCCCACATTTCTCTTGAGGTCGGAGAGCCGGATCGGCACAACGGGGCGCTCATGTCCACGCCAAGGGAGAGAAAAGACCGATGGGCCGGCCCCTGACGATGAATGACCTGAAAAACGGGACGTATCTCGACATCGACGGCGTCTGCTGGGTGGTGATCCGCTTCGAGCACGTCAAGCCCGGCAAGGGCAAGGCGTTCGTGCGGACCCGGATGAAGTCGATGAAGACCGGCCAGGTGGTCGAGCGGACGATCCGCTCGGGTGACACGCTGCTGTCGGCCGACGTCCAGTTTCGCAGGATGAGCTATCTCTACACCGATGGGACCGACCGCCACTTCATGGACCAGACGAACTACGAGCAGGCGGCGCTCTCCGACGATCTGCTGGGGGATGCCCCGAATTACCTGCTCGAGGGGATGGAGGTCGACGTTGTCATCTTCAACGGCACTCCGATCGGCGTGAACATCCCGGTCAAGGTCGACCTGCGGGTCACGGCGACCGTGCCGGGTGTCAAGGGCGACACGGTGTCGAACGTGACGAAGGAGGCGGAGGTCGAGACGGGCGTCACGGTCCAGGTCCCGCTCTTCATCAATGAGGGTGATGTGATCACCGTCGACACGCGCGACGGCTCGTACGTGACGCGGGCCTCAACTGGCTGAGCCGCCGCTCCCCCCTGATCCCACCTCGATCCGCTCCAGGGCGGCCCGCGCGGCGCGGTTCTCCGCGCTCTTGACCCGCCGCCCCGTGCCGATGCCCCAGGTCACGCCCTGGATCTTCACGGCCACGCGGAAGGTCTTGTCGTGGTCGGGCCCTGAGGCCTCGAGCGTCTCGTAGCGTGGCACGGTGCCATGGAGGCGCTGGACGGCCTCCTGCAGCTGGCTCTTGTAGTCCTGGTAGGCCTCGTGCTGGGTGATGGTGTCGTGCTCGTGGAGGAGGGTGGGGGCGATGAGGCTGCGGGCGGTGCTGAGGCCCTGGTCGAGGTAGATGGCGCCCACGAGGGCCTCGAGGGCCGATCCCAGGAGCGAGAGACGTTTTCTGCCGCCCGTCTGCTCCTCTCCGCGGCCGAGGAGCATGACCTCTCCGATCCCCATGTCGAGGGCCAAGCGGCCGAGGACATTGCGGCTGACGAGCTGGGCCTTGAGCTTCGAGAGGTCCCCCTCGCTCAGGCCCTCGCGCTGGGAGAAGAGGTGGAGTGAGACGAGCAGTCCGATGACCGCATCTCCGAGGAACTCGAGGCGCTCGTTGTCCTGGGGAAGCACCTGCTCGAAGGCGTGGCTCGAGTGGGTGAAGGCGAGATTGATCAGGTCCCAGTCGTGGGGCTCGATGGCGAGGGGGTTGAAGAAGGCGCGGAGCTGACTCAGGCGCTCCTCGCTGAGGGAGGAGTCGGGTTTCGGAAGGCTCTCCTCGTCACTTCCCATCGCCATTCTCATGGCGGCGCATGGCGATCGTCGCATTGTGGCCGCCGAATCCCAGGGAGTTGGAGAGGGCGATCCGGACCTTGGCTCGGCGCGCCTCGTTCGGCACGTAGTCGAGATCGCACTCGGGATCGGGCTCCTCGTAGTTGATGGTCGGGGGGATGATCTGCTCCTTCAGGGTCAGGGCCATCGCGATGGCCTCGATGGCTCCCGCGGCGCCGAGGCCGTGTCCGATCATCGACTTGTTCGAGCAGATGGCGACCCTCCGGGCATTCTCCTCGCCCAGGGCCTTCTTGATCGCCTCGGTCTCCAGCTTGTCGTTGAGGGGGGTCGAGGTGCCGTGCGCGTTGATGTGATCGACCTCGGAGGGATCGAGCCCGGCGTCCTGGAGGCAGGCGACCATCGCGCGTGCGCCGCCCTCGCCCCCGGGGGCCGGTGCGGTCATGTGGTAGGCGTCTCCGCTGGCTCCGTAGCCGGTCACCTCGGCGTAGATCTTCGCGCCGCGTGCCAGGGCGTGCTCTCGCTCCTCGAGGATCAGGACGCCCGCTCCCTCGCCGATGACGAAGCCGTCGCGCCCCATGTCGAAGGGGCGGCTGGCGTGCTTCGGGTCGTCGTTGCGTGTGGAGAGCGCCTTCATGTTCGAGAATCCGGCCACGCCGACGCGTGTGATGGCCGCCTCGGTTCCGCCGGCGATCATGATGTCGGCGGCAGAGCGCTGGATCAGCTTGAGGCCGTCGCCGATGGCGTGGGTGCCTGTGGCGCAGGCGGTGGCGACGGCGGTGTTGACCCCCTTGGCGCCGACGTCGATGGAGATGTGGCCCGATGCCATGTTGAGGATCAGCTTGGGGATGACGAAGGGGCTGACGCGGCGGGCCCCCTTGTTGAAGAGGACGTCGCAGGCCTCCTCGAGGGTTTCGAGCCCTCCGATTCCGCAGCCGACGATGACGCCGGCGCGATTGGGGTCGGTTTTCTCGAAATCGAGGGCGGAGTCCCTGAAGGCCTCGCGGGCGGCGACCATGGCGAGCTGGATGAAGCGGTCGAGCTTTTTGATCTCGCCTCGGTCGAAGTGGGCAGTGGGGTCGAAGTCCTTGACCTCGCAGGCGATCTGCGAGCCGTGGTCGCTCGGATCGAAGTGTGTGATCCGATCGGCACCGCTGACGCCCCTGAGCAGGTTGCTCCAGAACTCCTCGACGGTGTTGCCGATCGATGTGATCGCACCCATTCCCGTGATGACAACTCGGCGCATAGTGTCAGCCCTGAATCTCCAGTGTTTTTTGTCTCACAGAGCCCCTCGGGGTCTGTGTGAGCGCACGCTTTGAACCCCCGTGGGCCCCCGCGTCGCGGTTGGAAGCGGCCTGATCGGGGAGAGTGGGTCTCCCCGATCCTCAAGCCCACTTCACTCAGAGACTTTGGACTCGACGTACTTGATGGCGTCACCGACCGTCTGAATGGTCTCCGCGTCGTCGTCGGGGATCTCGATGTTGAACTTCTCCTCGAACGCCATGATCAGCTCGACGGTGTCGAGAGAATCCGCGCCCAGGTCGTCGATGAACGAGGCGGACTCGACGACGTCGGCCGCGTCCGCACCGATCTGCTGAACGATGATCTTCTTGACTTTATCTGCTGTGCTCTCAGACATCTTGGGGTGTCTCCTCTCGGCTCTTCCAGTGGATAAACGCCGTTTCTTTAGTCTCAGGTCGGGGGTGTTGCAAGGGAAAATCGCAGACCCCCGAGCTCACATGGCCATCCCACCATCGACGGCGAGAACTTGGCCCGTCACATACGAGGCATCGTCGCTCGCGAGGAAGGCGACAACGCCTGCCACCTCCTCGGGGGTGCCCAGTCGACTCATCGGGACCTGGGTCAGGATCTGCTCCTTGACCTGGTCGGGGAGCACATCGGTCATGGCGGTCTCGATGAATCCCGGCGCGACGGCGTTGGCGGTGATTCCACGCGAGGCGAACTCACGCGCCAAGCTCTTTGTCAGTCCGATCACACCGGCCTTTGAGGCGGCGTAGTTCGCCTGCCCGGCGTTGCCCCTCAGGCCAATCACACTCGAGATGCTGATGATGCGGCCTGAGCGCTGCTTGCCCATGACCCGGGCGGCCGCCTTCGAGCAGAGGAATGTGCCCTTGAGGTTGATATCCAGAACCCGGTCCCAGTCGGCCTCTCCCATGCGAAGCAGCAGGCCGTCGCGGGTGATGCCGGCATTGTTGACGAGGATGTCGAGTCGTCCGAGCCTCTCAGCGGTGCTCTTGACGAGGGCATCGGCATCCTCGGCGCGGGAGACGTCGCCTGTCAGCGCCTCGGCCCGGCGACCCAGCGCGCGGATCTCCTCGGCCACGGCCCCGGCGGTCTCCTCGTTGATGTCGGCCACGGCGATGTCCGCCCCCTGACCAGCCAGGGCGAGGGCGATGGCCCGGCCGATGCCTTGCCCCGCTCCCGTGACGAGCGCGACTTTGCCTTCCAGACTCTGGGTCATCATCGTCTCTCCTGGGGGAGGATCAGGCCTGTGTGGCCTCGAGGACCTTGTCGAGATCCTCCGGTGTGCTGACGGTTACACAGGGTGTCCCCTTGCGGATCCGGCGAGTCAGGCCGGTGAGGACGTTGCCTGGGCCGAGCTCGACACAGAGGTCGACGCCATCGTTCAGCAGGGTCTCGAGGCATTCAACCCATCGGACGCAGCCAGTGATCTGCTCTGCCAGCTGCTTCTCAACCTCGGCGGGATCATCGACGAAGGTCCCCAGGGTGTTGGCGGTGAATCGGATATTGGGGGCCGCGAAGGAGGCGTCGGCCAGGGCCCGCCGCATGGGCACGGTGGCCGAGGCCATCAGGGGCGAGTGGAATGCGCCGTGGACCACGAGCTGGACAGCGCGTTTGGCCCCCGCGGTCTTGGCCAGCTCGATGGCGACGCTCACGGGGTCGGGCTCGCCCGAGATCACCACTTGGCCGGGGGCGTTGATGTTCGCGATCGTCACCACGCCCTGCGTTTTGGCTTCGGCGCAGATGCTCTCGACGGCGGGGATGTCGAGGCCGATGATGGCGGCCATGACGCCGATGGAGGCCTCGCTGGCCTGATTCATCGCCTCGCCGCGGGCCTTGACGAGCCGGAGGCCGGTCTCGAAGTCGAAGACCCCGGCGGCGCAAAGGGCGGTGTACTCGCCGAGGCTGTGGCCCGCGGTGTGGGTCGGCTCGATGCCTCTCTCGCGGAGGAGCTCGGCCAGGATGGCGCCGCAGACGAAGAGGGCGGGCTGGGCGACGCCGGTCTTTTTCAGTGCCTCCTCGGGGCCCTGGAAGCAGGGGGTTTTGAGGTCGAAGCCGAGGATCTCACAGGCCTCGTCGAAGCGTCTCCTGCCGATCTCGGTCTCATCGTGAAGGGCTTTGCCCATCCCGATGGCCTGGGAACCCTGTCCGGGGAAAAGAAAGGCGATCTTTGCACCCATGGTCACAGTCCTCGCATTGCATCACCAGCGGATGATGTTGGCGCCCCATGTCAGTCCCCCGCCGAAGGCCACGAACGCCAGGATGTCGCCCTCCTTGACCTTGCCCTCGCGGACGATCTCGTCCAGGGCGATCGGGACGGTCGCGGCGGAGGTGTTTCCACAGCGGTCGAGGTTCACCACCACGCGCTCGCGCGGGAGATTCAGCCTCTTGCCGGCGGCCTCGATGATTCGGATGTTCGCCTGGTGGGGGATCAGCCAGTCGATGTCGTCCTGGGTCAGGCCGGTGGGCTCGAGGGCCTTCTCGACCGCCTCCCCGACGATTCGCACGGCGAACTTGAAGACCTCATTGCCCAGCATCTTGAGGTACTGCTCGCGCCCCTCGAGCACGGCGGGGGAGGCGGGTTTCCTCGAGCCACATCCGGGGATGATGATCAGGTCGGTCTGGCTCCCATCCGAGCCCATGTGCTCGGAGAGAATTCCCCTGCCCTCCTCGACCTCGCCGAGGACCACGGCGCCGGCCCCGTCGGCGAAGAGCACGCAGGTGTTGCGGTCCTCCCAGTCGATGAAGCGCGACATCGCCTCTGACCCGATGACGAGGGCGTGGCGGTAGCGTCCGGTCTCGAGGAAGTGCCAGGCCACCGAGAGGGAGTAGACGAAGCCTGAGCAGGCCGCCTCCAGGTCGAATGCGAAGGCTCTGCTGTTTCCCAGCTTCCCCTGCACGTGGCATGCGGTCGAGGGGCAGATCGTGTCGGGGGTGAAGGTGGCGCAGATGATCAGATCGATGTCACGGGGGTCGACGCCCGCCGCCTCGCAGGCGCGGCGTCCCGCCTCGGCGGCGAGATCGGAGCAGGCCACGCCGTCGTCGACGATGTGGCGCTCGACGATGCCCGTCCGTGAGCGGATCCACTCATCGGTGGTGTCGACCATCTGCTCGAGGTCGTGGTTGGTCAGAACCCGCGGGGGCAAATGCGAGCCGGTGCCGAGAATGCCAATGGCCCGGGGTCGGCGGTTGGGGACCAAAGGGGATCCTCCATTGCTTCTCATGTGTCGGAGGCTCAGGGGCCTCTCTCAGCGAAAAAACTCACGGAGGGAGATTTCGATTCACCCTCCATGAGCTGAGCCCGCAGAACGTATCAGGCGAGCTCCCCCTGTCAACTGCTTTTCAGGTGCGCCCAGCTCCTCCGCGGTCACCGCCAGGGGTGGGCCATGCTCCCTGTCAGATCGGGGGCGCACCCATTGGCGATTCGGTGTTTACAGAGAGCCATGCTCTGGGTAACGCTGTTCGCCACCATTTGGCAAAGGGTTTTTCCAGTGAAGGACGCCACAGTTCTCGTCGTGGATGACGATCCCGATCTCGTCAAACTGCTTCAGACCACGCTGGTGATGCGGGGCCACCGTGTGGTGACGGCCAGCGATGGGCGTGAGGCCCTGGTGCGACTGGAGGAGGGTCACATTGACACCATTGTGCTCGATCTTCTCATGCCCGTCATGGGGGGGCTGGAGACCCTCGAGCACCTCCGCGCCAATCCGCGCACCCGGCAGATCCCCGTGCTGGTGGTCAGCGCGATCGGTCAGGCGGAGGAGGCGATCGTCAACGCGCTCAATGCGGGCGCCAACGACTTCATGTCCAAACCCTACGATCCCCCGGAGCTTCTGCGGCGCATCGATGTGATGGTCAATCTGCATCGCCTCCACAGTGAGCGGTCGAGGGCGGTGCGTGAGCTGGCCGGGGCGGCGAGTCATCAGCTGAGCCAGCCTCTGACCTCCCTGATGGGCCATCTGGAGCTCCTGGTCGCGCACATTGGCAGGTTCTCGGCGGAGGATGCCGAGCATCTGCGCGTGGCTCAGGCGGCGGCCTTCGAGGTGTCCGAAGTGGTCAGGCGGCTTCAGAGGGTCGAGGGCGATTCCACTGTCCCCTATATCTCCGGCACGCGGATCATCGATCTCGATGGCCAGGGAGAGCCGTCGGCGGGTGCCCCCTACGCTGATGAGTACAGTGAGGCCACGGGCCGTCCGATCACACCTCCCCCCGATGAGGAGAAAGAGCCATGATGCGTCTGATTGCGACCGTGCTCGCCGCTCTTCTGTTGGCCGGCTGCACCACCTTCGCCCTGACAGGGACGCGGGAGTACCGTGTCCGAGATGACCAGGGGGACCTCCGGATCGAGCGCATCACGGGCCTCTTCGCCGTTCCCACTCCCCGGGGGAACACGCTCATCCTCATCCCCCTGCACAAGTCCTATCTCTACCCCTCCGGCTCGCCTGGCGCCGCGCTGCCACTCACCGCTCAGCGCTGGCTCAGTGAGCAGTCATCCCCTTCCCCTCCGGAGTGAGGTGGCATCACACTGTGACATCCACTTCACTGGGTGAGCCCCTGACGCCGCCACGACCGCGGTATGGCTCCTTCGATGTCATGCGCGGCTTGGCGATGGTCTCCATGGCGCTGTCGCACTGCCAGATGTATTGGTATGTCTGGGACGACTCGGCTCACTTCGCGCAGCGCTGGATCACCCATTGGACCCAGCTGGCCACACCGACCTTCCTCAGCCTGGCGGGGATGATGATGGCCGTCGCGGCATTTCGCCGTGCCGAGCGGGGGAGGTCCCTGACAAGCACGCGCTGGTTCTATGTCCGGCGGGGTCTGTGGCTGATTCTTCTCGATCAGATCTGGATGAAGATCTGGTTCGAGGGCTGGGGTGCGTGCTGGGGCAACTTCTGGCCCCGGGTCGCCCACGGCCCGTCGGAGTGGCGGCCGCTGGGTCTTCACTGGTTTCTCTGGGCGGTGCTGCTGGGAGCGGCGGCGATTTCGGGATCTGCGATCGCCAGCGGGATGAGGCGAGGTGCGGATCGGGAGCGCCCCCTGCGTTTCTGGGCGCTGCGACTCGCACCGGTCGCGGTGGCGCTCGGTGTGCTCGGTGTCTGGCAGATGATCGCCCCTGAACCGGTGCCCTGGCTCAAGTGCACACAGGCCAACCTGATGCGGTGGGGCATCCTGTCCTGCACGGGTTCGGCGATGATCATCGCCGCCGTGATTTTTCGACTGCCCGCTGTGGTGCTCGTCGTGATCGGGTGGGCGCTGCTGCGCTGGGCGGCGCCTCTGGGGGACGCGTGTGACCGGTTTCTGGCGCTGTGGCCGGAGGGGGAACGGGGGATCCCACTGCAGATCCTTGCCCAGCTGAGACGTGTCTGCTTCGAGGGTCAGGGGGCGGGGTACCCCACCGTCACCTGGATGGGTTTTCTGATTCAAGGGCTCGGCTTTGGCCGGATCTTTCACGCGCGGCATCAGCGAGGGAAGCCGATCTGGCCTGTTTTTCTGGGGATGGCTCTTTTTCTGCTCACATGGTTCTTCATCAATCGTGTGCAGGTGGCGATCCAGGCACACGCTGTCGGCAAGAAGCCCTTGGGTGAGACGTCGCTTCAGGCGATGCTCCACGCCCTGCTCCACGCGGAAAAGTTTCCCCGCTCATGGGACTACACGCTGGGGATGGGGGGCTTCATTTTCCTTCTCCTGGGTCTTCTCAGCCTCCATGGGGTGGATGGGAGTCCGCGGAATCCGCTGTTTCATGTGCTTCAAGTGTGTGGGCGGGTTCCGCTGTTCTTCTACCTGATCCACCTCCCCCTGATCACCGGTCCGATCCTGTTCCTCCATGTGCCGCATGAGCTGAGTCTTCTCAGTGCGGCTCTGTATTGGGTCGCTGTCCTGGTGATCCTCTATCCACTCTGCCGCCTCTATCACTGGCTCAAGCGCAGCCGATCACAGTGGTGGTGGCTGCACTATCTGTGATTTCGGGGCGGAGAAATCTGTTGCGGAGACGGGGGTGTTGCCAAAGAGTGGGCCAAACTCTGGAGATCTCTCCCCGCATTCCCCGCTGCGCTCACCACTGAATCCCATGCCCGACTCATCGATCATCCGCATCGTCCCCCTCGGTGGTCTCGGCGAGGTGGGGATGAACATGATGCTCCTCGAGTGCGGTGAGGATGCGATTCTCATCGACTGTGGGCAGTGCATGCCGTCGGAGGACACACCGGGGATCGATGTGGTGATCCCCGACATCTCGCATCTGAGGACGCTGGGGAGCCGTCTGCGGGGGATCCTTCTCACCCACGGTCACGAGGACCACATCGGGGCTCTGCCCTATCTCTGGCCCGAGCTGCGTGTTCCCCTCTATGGCCGCGAGGTCACCCTGGCTCTGGTGCATGAGAAGCTGCGTGAGTTCAGCCTCGAGCGAGAGGTGCCTCTGGAGCGGATCGAGCCCCGCGAGGAGATCCGGCTTGGCGGCTTCGGGGTGCGCTTCATCCACGTGACCCACTCCATCGCCCAGGCGTCGGCGCTGATCCTCACGACTCCGGCGGGGGTGGTGGTCCACTCGGGCGACTACAAGATGGATGGGGCTCCGCTCGACGGTGAGGCCTTTGACGAGGAGAGCCTTCGGCAGGCCGGTGACGCGGGGGTCCTGGCGCTGCTCGGGGACTCCACGAACGCGGATGTGCCGGGCCACACGCTGAGCGAATCCGACCTGATCGAGCCGCTCGAGAAACTGGTCCGGGGGGCGAGCGGGACAGTGGTGGTCTGCTGTTTCGCCTCCGCCACGCACCGCCATCGTCTGGTGCTCGACATCGCGCGGCGGACGGGCCGCCGTGTGGTTCTGGCGGGGCTGTCGATGGTGAAGAACATGAGGATCTGGCGTGAGCTCGGTCTTCTCGACGTCCCCAATGGGATCCTGGCGGATGCGAGCGAGTACGGTGAGATCCCCAGTGACCGGCGAATCGTTCTCGCGACGGGCAGTCAGGGTGAGCCGCGCAGCGCGATGACGCGCATCGCTCTCGACGAGCATCGGCACATCTCGCTGGAGGAGGGGGACGTCTACATCCACTCCGCTCGCTTCATCCCGGGCAACGAGCGGGCGATCGCCCGGATGATCAATCATCTCCACCGCCGGGGTGTCTCGGTCCATCAGCCGCCCGGAGAGATGGTTCACTGCTCGGGACACGCGCGCCGGGACGAGATGAGCGAGATGCTCCGGCTGACGCGCCCGCGCCACCTTGTGCCGATCCACGGGGAGATCCGCCACCTGATGGCCCATCGCCGCCTGGCCCTCGAGATGGGGATGGCGGAGGACTGCATCCACATCCTCGAGAACGGGGATGCCCTGGAGATCTCCTCTGAGGGGGCGCGGCGCGCGGGCGACTGCGAGGCGGGAAGGGTTTTTGTCGATGGCCTGGGGGTGGGCGACATCGATGACGTCGTGCTCCGTGACCGCCGCCATCTCTCGAAGGACGGGATGGTCGTCGTGATCCTGGCGGTCGACCGGCAGACGCGTCAGCTGATGGGTGGTCCGGACATCGTCTCTCGGGGCTTCGTCCACATCGATGAGAGCGAGGACGTCGTCGAGGAGTGCAAGGCGATCGCGCGTGAGGCGTTCGAGTCGCTGGCGAGCGAGAGCCGCGAGGAGTCGACGGAGGTGGAGGAGGAGGTGCGGCGGGCGCTCCGCCGCTTCATCAAGAGGCGATTCGCGCGGCGCCCGATGGTGCTGCCGGTCGTGATGGAGGTCTGAGAGAGGTGGCTGGATGAGTCGTCTCCCAATTGGTCATGGCTGATCCCGCAGCGATCACTGTCGGCAAGGCGGCCCTTCTCGGCTCGATCCAGGGGCTGACGGAGTTCCTGCCTGTGTCCAGCTCCGGGCACCTCGCCCTCGCCGGGCACGTGCTCGGGACGCGTCAGAGCGACATCACGCTGGAGATCCTGGTTCACCTCGCCACTCTGCTGGCGGTGGTCGTCTACTACTGGCGCGACGTCGCGGCGCTGGTGAGGTTTTGGCTGATCACGGTGTGGCGCAGTGCGGATCGCATGGCTGATCCCCTCATGCGGCTCAGCCTCGCGCTGGTCATGGGGACAATCGTCACTGTGGCGGTCGTCTTCCCTCTCAAGGACACATTGGAGTCGGTCTTCGACATGCCCCGCGTCGTCGGGCTCATGCTGCTTGTCACGGCGCTCCTGCTCGCGCTGACCCTGCTTCGCCGCGGCGAGTCGCAGGGGAATCCGGAAATCGGCGTTCTCGCCGCGGCTCTGATCGGACTGGTCCAGGGGCTGGCCGCGACCCCGGGCATCTCGAGGTCCGGCTCGACCATCGCCATGGCACTGCTTCTGGGCATCGCCCGCCCCGAGGCGGCGCGTTTCTCCTTCCTTCTCTCGGTCCCCGCGATTCTGGGAGCGGCTCTGCTGAAGATCAGGGACTTCGAGGAGGTCACGCTCGGTGCGGCCCCCATGGCGGTGGCGTTCGTCACGTCGGCTGTGGTGGGTTTCCTGGCGCTCTGGGCGCTCGTGGGCTTCGTCCGGCGTGGCCGCCTCGCCTGGTTTGCGCCCTACTGCGCGGCGGTGGGTCTGGCGGCGATTCTCTTCGCGTGATCCTCAGCGGGTCTCCACTCGCAGATCGAACTCCAGTGGCAGGCTGAGCAGGGGATTGGCCCCGGCGGGTGCGGGGGTGATGACGGAGAAGCGGTGGAGGCGCACATGGTGATCGTAGAAGGCGAAGAGGTCGTCACGTCTCACGAGGGCCGTCGTCAGCTGGTACGCCCCGATGCTGAACAGACACCGGGGGAAATGGATTCGCACCGTGCTCCGCCCCGCCGGGAAGATGGGGGTGAAGCCGTGGTGCTGGGCGCTGATCATGGTCACCTTCAGGCTCTCGTGCTCGGCGGTGATCATGACGTCGGCGTCCAGGATCTCCCGCTGGGCGAGGCAGTTGAGCTCGATGGTCATCGGCTGGCCTGGCCGGAGTGTCTGGGTCTGCTGGCCGTCGGGCCCCAGGATGCGGACGGCCTCGATTCGCACCTCACCCGTCCCCACACGCCCCTCGGGGATGAGGAGCACGAGTTTGCCCGCGCTGCCCCTGAGCTCTGGCAGATCGCCCTGCCCCTGGATGAAGGCGCGGTAGTCGTTGAGAATCTCACCGGTCGATCCCCACGCGCGCGCCTCGCCGTGGTCGAGCCAGAGGAGCCGGTCGCAGAGCGCCTCGACCGCGTGGAGATCGTGGCTGACGAGCACGGCCGCAACCCCTCTCTCGCGCAGCTCGACGAGGCGTCGGAAGCTCGCCACCTGAAAGGCGGTGTCGCCCACGCTGAGAACCTCGTCGACGAGGAGGAGATCGGGCTCGAGGTGGATTGCGATGCTGAAGCCGAGGCGGACGTACATGCCCGAGGAGTAGTGCTTGACGGGGGTGTGGATGAAGGGGCGGAGCCCCGCGAAGTCGATGATGGCGTCGAGGGCGGCATCGACGGTCCCGCGCGTCACCCCCATCACGGAGGCGCTGAGGTAGATGTTCTCCATGCCGGAGAGATCGGGCTGGAATCCCGCGCCGAGCTCGAGCAGCGAGCCGATGCGCCCCCGGCAGTGGACCCGCCCCGACGTCGGCGGCGTGATCCCGGCGAGCACCTTGAGCATCGTGGATTTTCCGGCGCCGTTGGCTCCGATGATCCCGACCATCTCGTGGGGCCGCACCTCGAAGGAGATGTCTCGCAGCGCCGTCAGGGGGGAGTGGGGAGCCCGGTGCCGCGCGCGCCGGAAGGTCAGAATCTCCTTCAGTGAGCGGGCGTCGTGGAAGTGGCGCGGGTAGACCTTCGTGACGCTCTCGACGGTGATGGCGGGCTGTGTGTCGGTGATCACGGCGTGGCTGAGTGCGGCGTGTGAGTCCATCTTCCAGATGCCATGGCTCCGCGCCAGGGGAAAACTCTTGCCGCTGCCTGACGGCGTGCCATACGTTGCCCCGGTCCCCTGGGGATCATCCGAAGTGGGGCGGCGGCCGTCGGCTGTCGTCCGCGGACACACAGAGACACGAGCCTCTCCATGGCCACAGGCGCCTCACCCGAGGATCACCGCTCCGCCCTGTTTCTCCGCCTGCCGGGCGGGGCGTTCTCCCATGAGCGGGAGATCTGGCGTCACCGTGGTCTTCTTCTCCAGATGGTGCGTGCGGACCTGCGCAGCCGCTACATCGCGACGTCGATGGGTTTCTTCTGGTCGGTGATCCACCCGTTTCTGCTGCTGCTGATCTACATCTTCGTGTTCTCGTTCATCTTCGCCCAGCGGTGGGAGGAGCGGGGCTTTGCGTTCACGGGGAACTACGCGGTCTTTCTCTGCTGCGGTCTTCTGCCCTGGACGTGGCTGAACGAGTCGCTCAGCGGGTCGTGCCAGAGCATCGTGGCGCACGGTCACCTGATCCGGAAGAACGTCTTCCCGGTGGTCATCCTGCCGCTTCAGCACATCCTGGCGAGCCTGGTGCATTTCTCGATCGCCTTCGGGCTCTTTCTGATCTATCGCCTGGCCTTCCACGGATTCCCCGGCTGGAGGTTGGCTCTTCTGCCCGGGGTGATCGCGCTGCAGCTCTTCGCGATGCTGGGCCCCGCCTATCTCCTGGCGACGCTCAATGTCTTCTGGCGCGATGTGGGTCAGATCCTGATGTCGGTGCTGATGCTGGGATTCTGGCTGACTCCGATCATCTATGTCCCCGACATGTTCGAGCCGCAGCTGGTCTCCCACTGGGGCGAGGGGGCGTACCAGGCGCTGCTGTGGGTCTTCTGGCTGAATCCGGTCTACCACATCGTCGGGCTGTATCAGGGACTGTTCTTCTTCGACGGCACCCCGGTGTTTCAGCCCGCGCCGTGGATCAGCGTCCTCTATCTGCTGGGCCTGGGTCTGGTGACATGGTTCATCTCGCGCCGTGTCTTCGGCCGCGCGCGCGCCTTCATCACGGAGATGGTGTGATGCCGCCCGAGGGATTCGTGATCCACTGTGAGGGGCTGACCAAGGTCTTCCACATGCACCGAAGTGCCCTGAGGCGGCTCCGCGCGGTTCTCGCCTCGCACTGCATCGCCGGTGATCACCAGCTCCGCGCGCTGGACCATGTCTCGTTCACCCTGATGGGGGGGCAGAGCCTCGGCATTGTCGGGCCGAACGGCTCGGGCAAATCGACTCTTCTCAAGCTGCTCGCCCGCATTCTGGTGCCGACAGACGGTGTGCTCAGAGTCCACGGCAAAGTGGCGAGCATCATCGAGCTGGGCGGCGGCTTTCACCCGGAGTTCACGGGCCGCCAGAACTTCTTCATGAATGGATCGATCGTCGGCTTCACGCGCCACGAGCTCGACGGGATGTTCGACCGGGTGGTGGCCTTCAGCGGCCTGGGCGACTTCATGGAGCTGCCGATCAAGACGTACTCCTCGGGCATGCTGGCGCGGCTCGCGTTCTCGATCGCGATCCACATGGAGCCCGACATCCTGCTGGTGGACGAGGCGCTGGCCGTCGGCGACGCGGTGTTCAGCCACCGCTGCCTGGCGCGCATCCACGCCATGCGCGAGCGGGGCGTCTCCCTCGTTCTCGTCACGCACGATGTGAACGCGATCAAGCAGATGTGCGATGAGGCGATGCTCCTCGACCAGGGGATGACGATCGCCCATGGGACCCCCGACGACGTGCTCCTCCGCTACCAGACGATGGTCGCCGAGCGGCTCACGGAGATCGGCCTGGATGGGCAGACCGAGTTCCGGAAGATCGGCGCGGTCGAGATCGGGCATCGGAGGCAGTCGGTGCGCTATGGCACGTTCGAGGCGGTGATCGAGGGGCACACGGTGGCGGGGGAGGACGGGGAGCCCCGGCTGAAGTTCCGGAGCGGCGAGCGCGTGTCCATCGAGATGCTGGTCGTGTTCCACACCGACGTGGAGAACGCGGTGTTCGGCATCATGCTGCGCAATCGCTTCGGCATCGAGGTCTTCGGGACAAACACGCATCTGATGCGACGCCGGGAGGGGCCATTCCGCGCGGGCGACCGCGCGACCGTGCGGTTCGATCTCGATCTCATGCTCCACGACGGCACGTACGCGGTGAGCCTGGCGGTCCACACGGTCGATGGGCATTTCTTCGACTACCAGGTCGAGGCGACGCACATCGAGGTCATGGGGCCGATGGACACGATCGGCGTCGCGAATCTCCCGATGGATCTCTCCGTGAGCCGAGGGGGCGATCCCGACTCACTCGATGTGCAGACGCCCGCTCCCGAGAGTGGGGACCAGACCTCGCCATGAGACCCATTGTCTGGATCATCCCCTGGTTCCACGAGGAGGTGGGCGGGGGCTCCGAGGTGAAGGTCCGCGAGTACGCCCGCCGCCTCGTCGCGCGGGGGCACGATGTCGAGGTCTGGACCACGCGCTGCCGTGACTTCCATGACAACTGGAATGTCGACCACTGGCCCGAGGGGCTCGGCGAGGTCTGCGGCATCCCCACGCGGCGATTCCCGGTGAGGCCGGGCAATCACACGGTCTTCAACGGTCTCAACGCACGGGCTCTGGCGGGGGACCGCCTGACCCCGGCGGAGGAGCTCGCCTTTTTCCGGGAGTCGATCAACTCCGAGGCCCTGATGGATCACGTCCGCGCGAATGGCGCGGGGCGGCACCTGATCTTCACGCCGTATCTCTACGGGACGACCTTCCACGGCGCGCGAATTCTCCCTGAGCACTCTCTCCTCTATCCCGAGTTCCACAACGAGCCGTATGCGCACTTCGAGGCGCTCCGCGGGGTGGTCGAGGGCGTGCGTGGCATCCTCTATCACTCGCACCCCGAGCGTGAACTGGCGAATCGCCTCTTCGACATCGCGGGGACGCCCCAGGAGGTGACGGGGCTCGGGGTGGAGTCTCCACCGCCCGGCGATCCCGAGCGCTTTCGGGCCAAGCACGGGCTCGGCGACACGCCCTTCCTCCTCTGCGCGGGGCGGCAGAGCCGCGCGAAAAATGTCGGGCTGCTCTGCGACTTCTTCATGGAGTGGCGACGGCTCGAGCCCGGGCGACCGCTCAAACTGGTGCTGATCGGCAAGCCGGACATGCCGATCCCCGATCACCCCGACATCCTCCCGCTGGGATTCGTCTCGGCGGAGGACAAGATCGACGCCCACCGCGCGGCGACGGCGCTGTGTCAGCCGTCGGTCAACGAGTCGTTCTCGATCGTGATGATGGAGTCCTGGCTCTGCGGGGTGCCCGTCCTCGTCAATGGGTGGTGCGCGGTGACCCGCCACCACTGCGAGATCACGGGTGGGGGTCTGTGGTTCGAGACGCTGTGGGACTTTCGCGAGGCGGTGAACTGGTTGCTCGATCACCCGCGCGGGCGGGTGCGGATGGCTCACCAGGGGCGCGACCACGTGCTGCGCGAGTGCGACTGGGACGCGGTGATGGGGCGCTTCGAGGGCTTTCTGGAGCGCCTCGAGTCGGGCGAGGGTTGCGCCCCATGAGGCCCCGTGTGGATCAGGCTCTGGCGGGGATGCACGCGGGCGATGCGATCACGCACGATGCCCTCGCGATGCGGGCCGCGCTGAGGCGCGCGGGGCACGAGTCCGACATTCTCTGCGATCTGACTCATCTCGGCCCCGAGATGCGGGGGGAGGCGAGGGACTTCCGCACGCACCGGGTCTCGGAGCGGGATCTGGTGATCTACCACTGTGCGATCGCCTCACCTCTGACCGAGTGGTACCTCGGTCTGAGATGCCGCCGCCTCATGCGCTACCACAACATCACCCCCGCCGAGCACTTTCTGGGGTTCAATGACCGCACCGCGGCCCAGCTGGCCCAGGGGCGACGCACCCTGCCGCGGCTCGCCGTGGTGACGGACCTCGCGCTGTGCGACTCGGCGTACAACGCGACCGAGCTCGACGCCGTCGGCTTCGCGCGGACGGAGGTGCTTCCCATCGTGATCGACTTCGCGTCGTTCGATGAGGCGCCCGACGGGGCGCGCCTCTCGGCGCTGCGCGGCGATCCGCGCCCCAAGATCCTCTTTGTTGGCCGCGTGGTGCCCAACAAGCGACAGGAGGATCTCATCAAGGTCCAGGCGATTCGCCAGCACGCCGCGCGGCGGGACTCGCTTCTCTTTCTGGTCGGCTCCTATGGAGGGGCGCAGCGGTACCTGGAGCACCTCGTCGCTCTGCGGCGGCGTCTCCGCGTGGAGGACACGGTCCACTTCACGGGTCTGATCCCGCAGGCCGATCTGCTGGCCTTCTTCCGGGCCGCCGATCTCTTCCTCTGCCTCTCCGAGCACGAGGGATTCTGCGTTCCCCTGATCGAGGCGATGCATCATCGCATTCCGATCATCGCCTTCGCCGCCGGGGCGGTCCCGGAGACGCTCGGCGACGCGGGGATTCTCGTCCGGGAGAAGCATCTCCCGGCGATCGCCGAGATGGTCGACATCGCTCTGACCGATGAGTCCCTGCGCAGCCGGATCCGCGCACGACAGGCCAAGCGCATCCTCGCCTTCGCGCCCGAGCGGGTCGAGCGGCGGTTTCTGGAGATTGTCGAGTCGGAGATCGGGTGACAGATCAATGCCGTTTTATTCAGCTCTGCACAGTCAATACACCCCACTGCAGGGGCGCAGCACTGCTGCGCCCACCTCTCTGGAGCCCCTTGGCACGGGCGCAGCAGTGCTGCGCCCCCACAGAAACTGCGCTGAAATGAGGAGCATTTTCAATGCAGAGCTCAATAGTCCTCCTCATGCTCAATGGTCTGGGAGTCCCGCGCGACGGCGCCCTCGCCGGCCTCCAAACAACTGTGGCCACTGGCTGAAGCGGCTCGACTGTCTTCGACCCTGAGGCTCAGACCCGAAGGGAGCTCGCGACTCGACTGAGCTCGTCGAAGTC
>JAFGKF010000129.1 GCA_016928695.1 Candidatus Sumerlaeota bacterium
GAGCTGCAGGTCGAGATCGACGCGGCCCGCGCCGCGGAGCTGGGGCTGACCGTCGCCGACGTCGCCGCGGTCGTCGAGACCGCCGTCGGCGGCATCGACGTGAGCCTCTACCGCGAGCGGGGCGACGAGTTCGACATCGTTCTCAAGAGCGATGAGTCCGTCCTCCAGAATCCCGACAGTCTCCGCGAGATCGAGATCACCACCGCCTCGGGCCGGACGCTGCCGCTGAGCTCGGTGGCGAGCGTCATCGAGACGGGCGGCCCCACCTCCATCGAGCACATCGAGCGCGAGCGCTCGGTCACACTGACCATCAACATCGAGGAGGGGGTGGCGCTGCAGACCGTGATCGACGAGATCGAGGAGCGGATCGCCACGCCCCTGCGCGAGAGCCTGCCCCCGGCCTACCGCATCGAGCTGTCGGGCTCGGCCGATGACCTGTGGCGGACGCTCGTCGCCCTCTCGGGGACGCTGATCCTCGCCCTCATCATCACCTACCTGCTGCTGACCGCGCTGTTCGAGTCGTTCATCTACCCCATCGTGATCATGATCACGCTGCCCGTCGCGGCGACGGGCAGCCTGCTGGGGCTGGCGCTGCTCCGCAACCTCGCCGAGTTCAACGTGATCACCATGTTCGGCTTTGTCATCCTGATCGGCATCGTGGTCAACAACGCGATTCTGATCGTCGCCCAGACCCTCAACCACATGCGCCTGGAGGGGCAGTCGCCGCGGCCTGCCCTCGAGCACGCCTGCATGAACCGCCTCCGGCCGATCTTCATGTCCACGCTCAGCTCGATCCTCGGCATGCTCCCCCTGGCCATCGGAACGGGCAATGGCTCCGAGCTCTACCGCGGCCTCGGAATCGTCGTCGTCGGGGGGCTCGCCCTCTCCACCCTCTTCACACTCATCCTTGTCCCGTCGGTGTTCATCCTCTTCCTCCGCCTGGGCGAGACACTGCACGGCCAGCGCCCCGAGGAGGAGGAGTTGGTTCCCCATCACCCCTGAACCGGCCCCGGGGGAAATCCGTTGACTCATCCTCGGGGAGCCCGTGAGATGGATCCCCTGCGCGCGGTGGTGCAGAGAGCCGGGCGCATCGACCCATGGCACACGGCTGGCACCATCTCGAGAGAGCGGACGAGGAGCGCATCCTGCGCGGAATCGAGGCGGGGGACCGCGCCCTCGGCGGCCCCTTCCACATCGAGTTCGACTGGACCGACCGCTGCAACGTCCACTGCTTCTTCTGCCACAACGACCTGCGCAACGCGGCGGGCAGGGATCTCGATCCCGCAATCATCCGCAGCAGCATGGAGTTCGCGAAGGCCAACGGCCTGAGGAGCGTGCGCCTCTCGGGAGGCGGCGAGTCGCTCTTCCACCGACGGATCGATGAGTGCCTCGACATCCTGCTCGAGACCGGCGTCCCCATCGACAACCTCACGACCAACGCGGTGCTGCTGAACGAGAGGAACGCCGCCAAGCTCCTCGCCATCGGAATGGACGAGGTCATCGTCTCGCTCAACTACACCACACCCGAGCTCTACGCCCGCCACATGGAGACGAGCCCCCGCAATTTCGAGCGCGCTCTGGAGGGGACCCGCCTCCTGCGCGAGCTCCCTCTCCCGGAGGGCAAGCCCCGCCCGAGCATCGTGCTCCAGTTCACCCTCCATGGCCCCACGAGATTCGAGGTTCCCCGCATGATGGAGATCGCGGACGACCTCGACGCCGACCGGGTGCTGATCCGCGATCTCTACCGCGTCGATCAGAGCACTCGGATCCCCGAGGCCGACAAGCCCCGCGTTCGCGAGGACCTCCGCGAGGCGCTGCGGGCCGACCGCGGGCGGGGACGTCTCCACATCAGCCTCCCCGACGAGGGGCTCGACGGACCCTGGGAGGAGCACCTGCGCAGCCTCGCGGAGAGCGCGGGCACCCCCAACGAGGAGCGCACCCCCAACGAGTTCTGCCACATGCCGTGGTACAGTGTGGCGATCCGCGGCAACGGCGACGCCTTCATCTGCTGCATGCTGATGATCGAGGAGGAGGCCAAGCCCCTCGGGAATCTCAACGATCAGTCCCTCGCCGATCTCTGGCACGGACCCGCGCTCGCCACCATCCGCCGCGAGATGGAGCGGGTGATGATCTGCGACACGCGTCTGGACCCCGGGCGCCAGGGATTCGAGTTCCTCTTCCCCATCTGCACTCAGCACCGCGCCTGCCCGCTGGCCTTCTCCCTGAGCGCCCCCGAGTTCTACGACGAGGCTGAGGCGATCCACCGCCGAAAGCGCCGCACGCTCCGCGGCCTGCTCACCCGGCTGCGCCACGGCTCACGGCGGCGGAGAGGATGAGGCTCTGCGCTTGACGCCGCTCCGGCCTGGGTGAAACTCTCTGAGCAGCCCTGTCCAGCTTCCCCAGGAGAAGACCGATGACACTTCGTGTTGCCCTGGTGATGGCGGCCCTCGCCGCCCTGGCGGTTGCACCCCCCGCACAGTCTTACGATCTGACACTCAATCACATGGACGTCGAGGATCTCGGCCCCGTGGCCCGCAGAGCCTATGAGGACGCGGTCACCGCCCTGGACCACGCCGATCACATCACCGCCGTCCAGCGCCTGGGGGTGGCCGCCGAGGCCTCGCCCGAGGCCGTGGAGCTCCAACTCCACTACATCACCCTGTCGCGTCAGGTGCTCAGGCCGGACAACTTCAGTCTCAGTGAGAGATTGATGACCGCCGAGCGCATTGTGGCCGCGTGCGAGAGACTTCTCGGCGTCGAGGAGATCCCCTCCTGGGCCCGCACCATCGCCCAGCGTGAGATCGAGGAGCTGCAGGGCATGCTGGCGAACATCGACGAGACCATCGCGGAGTACCGGGCCACAAGCAGCGCCTACTTCCAGCGCACCGCCGAGCTGAACCAGCGCGCCGACGAGATCGAGAGGGCCTCCATGGAGCGTCTCGAGCAGAGGCGCGCTGCCGAGGGACCCATCCGCGAGGCCCCCACAGGGACCGAGGAGGGCAATCCCCTCCTGCCGACGGGCAACGTGCGCTGACTTGGATCACATAGTTCGGCTGAGCTGGGCCATCAGCTTTTCCAGTTTTTCGCTCCTCTCAGTTCAGCTGCTCCCACGCCACCAGGTTCGCACACTCACCACCAGAGATGGTGGAACTCCTCTATGGGCCCTGGAAGGGCCACTGGTCATAGCCGGCCTCCTGCGCGCCTCAGCGCTTCGGCGGCGGCGCGGGGTGCACCGCGCTGTTCGCCCCAGGCGAGCAGCGCGTGTAACCCCCGGTTGTCATGACAAGAGATCCTCCGCCCTGGAGGGGCGGGAGAATCGTCGCGCCCCTCCAGGGCGCGGAATCTTTTGGGGACCAATTCCGGGGGTTCCGCCCTTCGGGCTCCACCCCCGGCTACGACCGGATGCCCCTTCGGGGCCATGAGATGAACTGACCGAAAAAAGATCTCATCGTGTCAATTCGTCGCAAGTTTCCCCCTCGAATCATCAGGGATAGTCAGGCAGATTTGAACCCGTTGCACTGAACTCACGTTCAATAAATCCAAGGACCTCATCGGGAGAAATGTCATGGATTTTTGAAAAGTATAAATACATGACTTCTTGAATATATCTCCAAGCCACGATGTTCTTTTCTGTGTATTTTCGGATATCATGATTCATCTGCTGGCACGCCATGA
>JAFGKF010000014.1 GCA_016928695.1 Candidatus Sumerlaeota bacterium
ACCCGGGGAAACGACGACCAAAGAAGCTGGGGCCGGCACGCGTTCTTGCACCGCAAGAACCGTGACGGCCCCAAGTGCAGGGTTGTGGAACCAATTCTACTGTCAGGATCCAACATCAGAGCCCTCTGAGCGCGCGATCAAAGTGAAGAGACTCCTCGGAAGTGAGGAGCCGTGCGAGGTTCCCGAGCACACAGTGGAGGGCGACTGGCTCGACAACAACACAGACCTGCTCGAGCTTTTTCGCAGCGGGGGCAATTGCTTCTGCAACAACAATCTCGAGAAATTGTCTGGTTACAACAGCACAGATTGGAAGGACGGATCCGAGGGTGGCGGTGAGGTGCAATTCATCTCCACAATGGTCTGGCCGATCCGGAAAAAGACCTGGACATCAGCACCGCCACTCAGTCAATCTCACGTGGACGACAAGCACATCGGTTTTTTGAGGGTCAACAGTTCGGCACGTTCTGTGTTCTCCAGGAGACTTGATTTCGGACTTGGCGCAACTTATGCAGACGCTCTATACACAGTGTTAAAGTCTCAAAAACTGAGGTCGAATAGAGATGCAGAGACTGACGATGAGTGAGAACACCAAAACCCAAAGTCAGAAATGGGTGCAGAGCATTCAGCCCAAAGGGGATAAGCACGTCAACGTCACTGTGATCGACAAGAATGGCGCACGCCGTGTTGTTGAGATCAGCCGCCATCCGACCTTTGTTCGACACAACGCTTCAAAGAGCTCAAGTACTGCTTCTCGGTGACTTGGGTATGCCATGAGCTTTTGCTTGACACACTTCCCTTGCGCGTGACGACTGAAGCAGGTGGCCAACCATGGAGCCCTGTGAACAGGGCTGAGGCTTGGATTTGCCCGCTTCAGCGGGCACCCTCTTGGCCATCGGCTTGAGCCGATGGACTCCTGAGAGCATCCCTCAAAAACCGCCCCGTGTGTGAGCCCTCGTGGCGTGCGACGGTCTCCGGCGTCCCCTCCGCCACGATGAATCCGCCCGCATCGCCCCCCTCGGGACCCAGGTCGATGATCCAGTCCGCCGAGCGGATCACGTCGAGATTGTGCTCGATCACCACGACGGTCGACCCCGCGTCGACGAGGCGGTTGAGCACCTCCAGGAGGCGCCGGATGTCCTCGAAGTGGAGGCCCATCGTCGGCTCGTCGAGGATGTAGAGCGTCTGGCCCGTGTTGCGCTTGGAGAGCTCGCGCGAGAGCTTGACGCGCTGGGCCTCGCCGCCCGAGAGCGTCGTGGCCGACTGCCCGAGCGTGATGTAGCCGAGCCCAACGCTGTGGAGCGTGTCGAGCTTCGCGTGGATCTTCGGCTGTGCGCTGAAAAACTGCCGCGCCTCGTCGACGGTCATCTCGAGCACATCGGCGATGCTCTTGCCCTTGAAGAGCACCTCCAGCGTCTCGCGGTTGAACCTCCGCCCCTTGCACGCCTCGCACTCGACGTAGACGTCGGGCAGGAAGTGCATCTCGACTTTGATGAGGCCGTCGCCGCGGCACGCCTCGCACCGCCCCCCCTTGACGTTGAACGAGAAGCGCCCGGGCCGGTAGCCCCGCACCTTCGACTCGGGGAGCTCGGCGAATAGATCGCGGATCATGGTGAAGAGCCCGATGTACGTCGCCGGGTTCGAGCGCGGCGTGCGGCCGATCGGTGACTGGTCGACCTCGATGATCTTGTCGATGTGCCCCAGGCCACTGATCCGTGTGTGAGGGCCCGGCTTCTCCGTCGAGCCGTGCAGCCGCTGCGCCAGCGCGGGGAAGAGTGTCTCAACGATGAGCGAGGACTTGCCCGAGCCCGAGACCCCCGTGACGCAGACGAGCAGCCCCAGCGGCAGCCGCAGGTCGATGCGCTTGAGGTTGTGATGTCGGCAGCCGCTCAGCGTGAGATCCCTCCCCTCGCGCGGTGCACGGCGAGTCTCGGGCATGGGGATCGATCTCTCGCCACGCAGATACTGACCCGTGATCGAGCGGTGATCCGCGGCCACCTCGTCGGGTGTGCCCTCGGCCACGACCCAGCCGCCGCGGCTCCCCGCGCCCGGCCCGAGGTCGATCACATGATCGGCCGAGCGGATCGTCGCCTCGTCGTGCTCCACGACGACGACCGTGTTGCCGAGGTCGCGGAGACGGTGGAGTGTCTCGATCAGGCGGCGATTGTCGCGCTGGTGGAGTCCGATCGACGGCTCGTCGAGCACGTAGAGCACACCCGTCAGCTGCGACCCGATCTGCGTCGCCAGCCGGATGCGCTGCCCCTCGCCGCCCGAGAGCGATCCCGCGCGGCGGTCGAGCGTCAGGTACGTCAGCCCCACGTTGGCGAGGAACTGCAGCCGCTCGCGCACCTCGCGCAGCGCCTGGCCGCCGATCTCGCGCTGGCGGTCGTTCCACTCGAGGTTGTCGAGGAAGGCGATCGCCGCCATCACGTCGAGCTGGGTGAACTCGACGATGCTCTTGCCCCCGATGCGCACCGCCAGAACCTCGGGGCGAAGCCGCAGCCCCCCGCAGTCGGGGCACGGTTGATCGGTCATGAAGGCGCCGATCCACTCGCGCATCCCCTCGCTCTGCGTCTCCAGGTGCCGGCGCTCCAGGTTGCGCACGACTCCCTCCCAGCGAAAGTCGCCCTCGAAGCGCGAGCCCGAGTCACTCTGGAAAACCGCGTGGTATCTCTCATCGGTTCCGTGGAGAATCAGGTCGCGGTGCTTGTTCGGCAGACGTCTCCAGGGTTTCGTCAGGTCGATTCCGTGCTCCGCGGCCATCGCGTCGAGCATTCGGCCCGTCCACGACTTCTTGCGACGCTTCCCGTCATCGCCCAGCACCTTCGCGAAGGGGACGATCGCCCCCTCGCGCACGGAGAGCGACGGATCGGGGACGATCAGGTCCTCATCGATCTTGAGCAGAGTCCCGATCCCCTTGCACGCGGGGCACGCGCCGTGCGGCGAGTTGAACGAGAGCATCCGCGGCGTCAGCTCGGGGAGACCCGTCCCGCAGCGCAGGCAGGCGAAGCGCTCGCTGAAGGTGTGCACCTCGCCGCGGTCTCCCTTCCCGTCGAGCACCTCGACCTCGATGAGACCCTCGCCGCGCCTGAGCGCGGCCTCCGCGGAGTCGGTCAGCCTTCGGCGCTGCGCGGGATCAACGCGCAGTCGGTCGATGACGATCGCGATGTCGTGCTTCCGCGTCTTCGCGAGCTTCGGGATCTCGTCGAGCAGGAGGATCTTCCCATCGACCTTGACCCGCTGGTATCCCTCGCGGACGAGCGATTCGAAGACCGCGCGGTAGTGTCCCTTGCGCCCGCGGACGATGGGGGCGAGCAGAAGGATCCGAGAGTCCTTGGGGAGCTGGAGGATCGAGTCCACGATCTCCTGGACCGTCTGGCGGCGGATCGGATCACCGCACTGATGGCAGTGAACCTCGCCCAGGTTGGCCCAGAGGACGCGCAGGTAATCGTAGATCTCTGTCACGGTCCCGACCGTGGAGCGCGGATTCTTCGAGATCGCCCGCTGCTCGATCGAGATGGCGGGGCTCAGGCCGTCGATCGACTCGACGTGCGGCTTGTGCATCTGCTCGAGGAACTGCCGCGCGTAGGCGCTGAGCGACTCGACGAACCGCCGCTGCCCCTCGGCGTAAAGCGTGTCGAAGGCGAGTGAGGACTTGCCCGAGCCCGACAGGCCGGTGATGACCGTCATCGCATCACGTGGGATCGTCACGTTGATCCCGCGCAGGTTGTGCTCGGCGGCGCCGATGACGGTGATGGCAGACTTGGGCATGGCGCAGGGAGCCTAGACAGATCTCCCTGGGCGAAGCAAGTGCGAAAACACATCTCCTCCCACAAAAGGCATCTCAAGCAATCTCTGAGCTTCAGAGACGTGACTCATCATCCGATCCCCCAATCACGCCCTCGCCCGAGGGGGGAAAACCCTGGACCATCGCGCTCGCTCAGGGCATGGTTCTCCCCCTTTCCGCCAGGAGTGCCCGATATGCCCTCGGAAACAACCAAGACCATCCGCGTGGAGATCAACGGCGGCACGCCCCTCGATGTCGCGCCGGGGACGACGCTGCGCGACCTTCTCTCGCGCTGGAGCGTCTCGGACACCGGCCCGGACCCCATCGGGGCCAAGGTGAACAACAAGATCGCCGACCTCAGCCGTGAGCTTGAAGAGGATTGCCGCGTCGAGTTCTTCGATCTGACCTCGCGCGACGGCAACCTCCTGTACCAGCGCAGCCTCTGCTTCCTGCTGGTGATGGCGGTCCGGAAGATCTTCCCCGACCTCAAGGTCTACATCAACCACGTCCTCGGCGACGGCTACTTCTGTGCGATCCACGCGCCGGGGCTGCGCCACGGCGAACCGGTGCAGCTGACCGAGGAGGACCTCGGGAGAATCGAGGCGGAGATCAGGGCGCTGGTCGACCGCGACCTCCCCTTCGAGCGCGTGCAGGTCTCAGTCGAGGAGGCGCGGCGCATCTTCGCCGACAACGGTCAGCCCGAGAAGGTCGAGCTCCTCCGCTACCGCACCGACCCCAAGATCAGCCTCTATCGCTGCGGGGATGCGATCAATCACTTCTGCGGCTACCTGCTCCCGCGGACGGGCATGGTGAAGGTCTTCGCACTGACCCCCTGCCCGCCGGGTTTCCTTCTGCGCTTCCCCCATCGCTCCGACCCGACCCAGCTCGAGCCGTTCGTGATGTACCCCAAGCTCTTCCGCGTGATCCGGGAGTTCGAGGAGTGGAACCACATCCTCGGGCTGGAGGTGGTCCCCCAGCTCAACAGGGTGATCGAGAGCGGCGGCGTCTCGGAGTTCATCAAGGTCGCCGAGGCACTGCACGAGAAGAAGATCGCCGGCATCGCCGACCAGATCCTCGAGAGACGCCGCCAGGTGCGCCTGGTTCTGATCAGCGGCCCCTCCTCCTCGGGCAAGACGACGTTCTCGAAGCGCCTCGCCGTGCAGCTGCGCGTCAACGGGCTGAAACCGGTGATCGTTCACCTCGACGACTTCTTCGTCGATCGCGACCGGACCCCCCGCGACGCCTCGGGCGACTTCGACTTCGAGGCCTTTGCGACCATCGACTCCGAGCTCCTCGCCGACTGTGTCCACCGCCTTCTGAGGGGCGACTGCGTGACGATGCCCCGCTTCGACTTCAAGAGCGGGAAGAGCCAGCGGGGCGATGAGCTCCAGATCGACAGCGATCACATCCTCCTGATCGAGGGCATCCACGCGCTCAATCCCGATCTGCTGCCGAGACTTCCCGAGGGGCTGAAGTTCCACCTGTTCACCAGCGCCCTGACCGCCCTGAACATCGACCACCACAACCGCATCTCCTCGTCGGACACGCGGATGATCCGCCGCATTGTGCGCGACAGCCAGTACCGCGGCTACTCGGCGGAGGAGACGATCGGCCGCTGGCCCTCGGTCCGCCGCGGCGAGGGGCGCAACATCTTCCCGTATCAGGAGCGCGCCGACGTCATCTTCAACACGGCCCTGACCTACGAGCTCGCCGCCCTCCGGCGCTTCGCAATGCCGATCCTCCAGGAGATCACGCCCGAGAGGCCTGTCCACTCCGAGGCACGGAGGATCCTCTATCTCCTCTCCTACTTCCGCGACATCGAGGTCGACGAGGTGCCGCGCCACTCGCTCCTGCGCGAGTTCATCGGCGACAGCAGCTTCGACTACTGACTCGGCCTGAGAGCTTGACGCGGCGCCTCCCAGCCGGTCTTCTCGACCCAGATTGAGACGGGGGTGCCCTGACGTGCTGAAAAAGATCGCCATCGGCCTGGTCGTGATTCTGATCCTGCTGCTGATCGGAGCAGTGATCCTCTACATCAAGAGGCACGAGATCGTGCGAGTGGCGACGGAGCGCGTGCTCAGCCACGTGCTGGAGGTCGATGTCAGCGTCGGTGGCGCCAGGGTCGAACCACTGCAGGGGACCGTCACTCTCCGCGACATCGTGATCCCCAATCCCGAGGGCTACGACTCCGATCACGCCATGCGATTCGGAGAGGTCCATGTCGAGGCGGACATTCAGTCCTTCCTCGGTGATCGCCCAGCCATCGGGCTCATCCGCATCACCGACCCCGACTTCATCCTCGAGCGACACCTGCGCACATCCAATTTCCGCGAGCTGATCGCCAGCGCCGCCCGTCCCTCCGGGAACGGCGAGGCGACCGAGGAGGCCCCGGAGGAGAGCCAGAAGGCGTTCCGCATCGACCGCGTCGAGGTCGCATCGACCACGGTCAGTGTCACTCTCCCTGCAACGGGCGGGGAATCTGTCGGAGTCGAGATCCCCGATGTGGTCATTGAAAACCTGGGCACCGACACGCGACCTGTCATGCCCGCCGAGGCCATCGAGAGGTTCCTGACCGAGATCCTGAGCACAGTGACAAGGCTGGGCGGCGACGCACTGGGCGACCTCGAGAGCCTGGGTGAGCAGGCGATCGACGAGGCCACGGGCGCCGTCGAGGGCGCGGTGGACGAGCTTCGCGACAATGTCCGCGAGAATGTGCGGGAGGGCATCGGCGGCATCCTCGATCGACATTGAAGTGAACCATCACACCCCATGCCATGCTGCCTGAAGGGCAGCGAGGTCAGAGCCCAGGGCGAAGCCTGGGTTCGAGAATACGCCCACGCAGAGTCAAGCCCTGAAAGGGCGCGAGAAAATCCCCCATTCGGGCAAAGCACACCTTGGAGAGGCGATCTTGAATCATCACGCCCTTTCAGGGCTGAGGATCGGGGGATGTGCACCAGTCACCCAGGGCGTTGCCCTGGGCTTTGGCATGCCGCCCTTTCAGGGCTCGCACAGTGTCGTGCCTCAACCGGGATTGAGAATCCTCGGGATCTCCCCTCTTTTCCCTCATCTCCAGTTGACTTGAGGGCATTTCCTCAGGATATTGGACCGATCCAAATGAACCGATGGACATGACCCGTAAGCCCACTCTGCTTCCCCCCTTTCTCGCAGCCCTCATGCTGCTGGGGGTTCTGAGTGGGGCGTCTCAGACCGTGACGGTCAATCCCGACCCCCCGATGCGGAGCGAGTCGGTGACCATCCACTACAGCGCCACCGGGCGCGTGCTCCAGGGGACGGGGCAGGTCTATATCCATCTGGGGTGGAACCACTGGAGCACGGTGATCAATCCCGATCCCGCCATGACCAACGTGGGCATGGACCAGTGGGAGCACACGGTCTCCGTCCCTGTGGACGCGGGGTATCTCGACTGCGTCTTCAACGATGGCGCGGGGACCTGGGACAACAACAGCTTCAATGACTGGCACTTCCCCACCTCGATGGACCTCTCCGGATTTTCCCTAAGCGCCACCCCGATCTCCTCCTCACAGGGAGGCGGGGTGGGTTTCCGCGTCTGGGCTCCGAACGCCTCGAGCGTCACCATCCCGGGGCAGTTCAACAGCTGGAACACTGGCGCGGAGCCGATGTCGGCCGACGGAGACGGGATCTGGTCAGCGGTCGTCGCCGATGCCGAGGTGGGTGATGAGTACAAGTTTTTCCTCTCGGGGTCGGACTATCGCATCGATCCCCGCTCGCGGGACACGGTCAACTCGACAGGCAACTCCATCGTCCGCTCGGATGGGAGCGACTATCCCTGGACCGATGGCGCCTGGCAGACTCCCGATCACGATCAGATGGTGATCTACGAGCTCCACGTGGGAACGTTCAGCGGCAACGGAGACGGCGTCGGCATCTATCCGGCACGCTTCCGAGACGTCGTCGATGAGCACCTGGACGAGCTGCAGGCCCTCGGGATCAACATGGTGGAGATCATGCCGGTGCACGAGTTCCCCGGCGGGGTTTCATGGGGATACAATCCGGTCCATCTCTTCGCGCCGGAGAGCGACTATGGCAGCCCCGACGACCTGCGGTATCTCGTCGACCAGCTGCACGGAGCGGGCATCGGGGTGATCCTGGATGTCGTCTACAACCACACCTCGACGACCGACAACAACCTGTGGAACTTCGATGGGCCCGCGAACATCTATTTCTTCGGCGAAAACTGCATGGGCGAGACCCCCTGGGGCCACACACGGCCCCGCTACACCGAGGCGCAGGTGCGCGCGCTGATCGTCGACAACGCCCGTCATTGGATCGAGGAGTATCACATGGACGGGCTCCGAGTCGACTCGACGGCGAACATGCGGGGCTACTGCAATGAGGCGGGGGAGGGATGGCTGCTGATGGGGGACATCGCCGACGCGGCGCGGTCCGCGAATCCGCGGGCCATTCTGATCGCCGAGGAGCTGCCCAACGATCCGACGGTGACGACCCCACGGGCTCAGGGCGGGGCGGGGTACGACGCGCAGTGGGGTGACACGTTCAACGACACCCTCCGCGCCCAGCTGGGTGTGATCGCGTCCTCAGGCGATCCCGACATGGCCGCGATCGCGGACGCCATCGTGAACAGCGGCTTTGGCCGCCCGAACGATGAGGTCGTCAAATATGTCGAGAGCCACGATGAGGCGGGCAACGACCAGAGGATCACCGCGCTGATCGACCCCGCCGATCCCTTCAGCGATCGCGCCCGCGGTCTGAGCATGGTCTCCACGGGTCTCTCCATCGTCAGCCCAGGCGTCCCCATGCTTTTCATGGGGCAGGAGTTTCTCGAGGACAAGCCGTTCGACGACGGCGCGGACGACCGCATCTGGTGGGGAAATCTCACAGCCCACGCGGGCGTGCGCGACCTCCTCGCCGATCTGATCTCACTGCGGACCGAGCGCGGCAGTCTCCGGGCGGGCAGCGGCGCCCAGATCATCCACATCAACGACTCGGCCGAGGTCATCGCCTTCCAGCGCTGGGACGGCGCCGGCGATGTGACCTTCATCATCGCCAACTTCAGCGGGACCGATTTCACGAGCTATCTCGTCGGGGCGCCGCAGATGGGCACCTGGCATGAGCTGGCCAACTCGCAGAGCCCGGCGCATGGAGGCTCCGGGGCAGTGAATGGCTCACTGACGGCGACACCGGATGCACGCGACGGGATGCCCGCCACGCTCGACCTCGCACTTCCCGGCTGGTCGCTGCTGGTGTTCAGTCAGACCGACGCTGAGCCCGAGCCCGACGACATGGTGGGACTCACGCTCCGCTGAGCGAGGCGAATCAAGAGGGATCTCTCTGGGGATCCACGCGCTCGAAGACCCACACCTGCGACTCCCCGAAGCGGAGGCGATCGACCCTCTCGAGCCAAGGGGTCTCGCGGTGCAGCGTGTCGCGGGCCTCGTCGTTGTCGGGGTGAAAGAGATAGAGGTAGATGCGTGTTCCCTCATCGCCCAGCGCCCGCGCGGCGATCTCGCGGATCTGGCCGGGATCATCGAGCTCGCGGCTGAGATGTGTCACCGGCATCTCGACGCCGTAGAATCCGAATGCCTCCCATGTGTTTGTCGCCGCGCAGGTGATGGCCACGTGCCCCGGCTCGGTCTCCTCTCTCAGATACACCATCGACTCGCGGATGCCATCGCCCTCGCTGTTGAAAAAAAGCAAGCTGTTCATCGTCACCGCCGTGACGACCAGCGCGAGCCCCAAGACGCGCATCCACCGCCAGCGCAGCCCCCACCACGCGGCGGCGAGAAGCAGCGGTGTGACGGCGCACGCGACGCTCACATAGCGCACCGATTTCATCCCACCCGACTTGAACGAGGCCACGTAGACGAGGAGAAGCGGCATCAGCAGCACCCACAGGAGCACCGTCAGCGCTCGGCGGCGGCGGTCGTCGAGCGGCTCGCCCTGCCAGCAGCCCCGCAGACGCCACCCGAGCAAAGCCACCGCGCTCAGGGCCAGCGTGGGGTAACCCACGGCCTTCATCACATCGGTCCATGTGCCCGACGGCATGTTGTCGTAGTCGCCGAAGGCGATCTTCAGAAGGCTGCGGTGCAGGATGCCCGGCGTGCGGAAACTCCACTCGGCGTGGCCGATCTTGTACTGTACCAGGCTCCACCAGATCAGCATGGGAAGGATCGCCAGCGCGGGGGCGAGCAGCACGGCGATCACCGCGGCTGGGCGACGCTCATCGCTGCGCCGCCAGGAGAACCACCAGGCCCCGAGAAGAGAGAGGGGGACCGTCAGCATCAGAAGATGGACATGGAGACCGACGATCAGCGTGATCGCGTGCGCCCAGGCCCATCGTCGCTCCCCCGTCTCGAACCACCGCCACGCACATCCGATGGCAAGCAGCGCGAGCGCCATCAGCATGCTGTACATGCGCACATCGAAGCCCGTCTCCAGCCACTGCTGACCGCCGAGGGCCAGCAGAGCCGCCAGGAGACCCACCGCGGGCCCAAAGAGCATGCGCCCCACCCACCAGAGGAGGGCCACCCCGGCCAGACCGAAGGCGACTGACGGCAGGCGAAGACTCGCCTCGCTGGTGCCCGCCACGGTCAGCCAGCTCTTCAGCGTCAGGAAGTAGAGCGGCATGTGGTTGCGCTCAGTTCGCTCCTCGATCATGCCCCACCAGCCGAGCTGCGTGGCCGACCGGATGCTGATGAAATCATTGTTCTTCAGCCCGTGATCGGTGATCAGGGCGAGGCGGAGCACCGCCGCGAGAATGAGGATGACGATGATCGCCATTCGCTCGCGGGGGGTGATCGGTGATGGGATCGCGCTCTCCATGATCTCAGCCTGCAGTCGGACCGTGTTTCGTCAAGGGGCTTCCTCAGGGCACGCGGTGAAAGAGAGGGACCACTCTCCCACGCGCTCCACGGTGAGCACTGCGACATCGGTTTCCCCCACAGACTCAGCGCTCAGGCCCTGGGGAGTGTCCAAACGCCATCCCCTGGGCACCGCGATCGCAAGTCGCGGCGCTGATTCCGGCAGGGGACGGCTCACGGTTCCCGAGAGCGTTCTCTCACTCGCATCCCAGCGCACACTCTCCAGACCCACCGCGCCGCTGAGCACATGGCGAGTGAATCCCACGACCTGGGGGTGATCCGCGGCGGGTGTGATCACGAGCACCTGACAGGAGGTGGGACTCAGCTCCACCGTGATCTCGTCCCGGTGAACACCCATCGAGCGCTCCGCCCACAGCTCCCAGACATGGCAGGGAGTGCCCTCGGAGATCCCCAGCTCGGACCATCGCACCCCTGAGACGCGGCAAGTCGCCTCCCAGTTGACGAGGGCTGCGACCCAGCATCTTCCCCAGGGGCGATGAACCTCTGCGATCCATCCGTCGCCGATGGGACGCTCCGCATCCGCCGGTGAGGTGTCGAGGCGCAGAGGGCGAGAATCGATGTCGACCGGGGGCCAGATCCGCCGGGCGATGTCCCAGCGCTCACTGTCCAGGCGACGGAGATCATCTCCCAGGAACACACTGCCGCCCGTCATGGCGACGGTTGTCGCCCAGGCGCGCCCCTGGTCGACGGTCAGCGGATCACGCAGCACGACATTGTCGGGATCGCAGCGCCACCACCGTCGATGCAAACAGTGGCGCAGCGCGGCGGCGGTCATGCGCGTCCTCATGAGCGACCAGTCGGTCACGACGTCGTCTCCGATCCGTGCCGCGTCGAACAGTCCCCGCCCGGGGACAAGCGGGGTGCCACAGCCCATGGTGATGACATCGGAGCCCAGGCCCGCGCGGATCGCCCCGATCGCTCGTCGGTAGGCCGCCGTCCGTGACTGGCTCGGATCGCTCGCCACACCGGTCAGCGCATGGAAGAGGAAGTCCATCTTCACATAGTCGAAGCCCCAGCCCGCCAGGCGCTGCCCGAGTGCGTGCAGCCAGTCGATGACCTCGGGGCGCGTGGGATCGAGTGTCCCCGTCCTCCCTCCCCACTGCGGGAAATCCAGATCCACAAGGGGCTCACCGTCCGCCCCGGACCGCAGCAGCCAATCGCCATGCGCATGTGCCATCTCGGAGCAGATGGCGACACTGAACGGGGCAATCCAGAGGCCAGCGCGGAGCCCCAGGGCATGGATCCGATCGGTCAGCCAAGGCAATCCACGGCCAAAGCGCTCGTTCGGTTCCCAGTCTCCCGCCGCTCGCTGCCAGCCATCGTCGAGGAGAACGATGGCATCCCCCACCCCCAATCGTCGGGCCATGATCTCCGCGTTCTCGAGGACATCCCGCTCGCACAGCCCGAAGCGGAGCTCGTCCCATGACATCCAACCCCAGAGCGGACCACGCATGGGAGAGCGAGGCTCGACCTCTGCCATCATCGCCTCGGCCACAGCGGCGAGCGCCCCGTGCACATCTCCCGCGGACAGCCACAGCGCTCCTCTCCCCTGGGGAGGAGCCGCGACGGTCAGACGCTGATCCCCGGGATGGAAGAGAGCCCTCCCGGCCTCTCCATCGCACTCCACGGCCAGGGCCAGCGCTCCCTCGGGGAGAATCAGCGCCAGCGGAGTGACAGCCGAGGTCTCCTCTGTTGGGAGTGGCAATGAAAATGGGCCTCGCCCTTCATTCCCCCTCACCCGTTCGGCGAGCTCACGACGAAGCCCCTCAACTCCCCCTCTCCCAGGATCGGGAGAGGGGGACGGGGGGTGAGGGCTGCGGCCCATTTTCAACTTCGCTGTCGGCAGCGGAATCCATCCGGGCTGGATCCAGGCTGCCCACTCGATGGACAGAACGCCCCGAAGAGATGAGGGAAACGAGAGGCTGATGGGCTCCGCCGACGACGGCGCGTTGATTCGGAGTGCCGTGCCCCACCTCTGGATTGTCGCGCCCTCAGGGAGAGACAGGGCGAGGCGCTGCCCGAGGCATTCCAGATGCGAGCGATCGGGGGAGATCTCGACTGTCGGCGTGGCGTCCATCCCGCGGACAATGGAGAGAGGCGCTCGCGGCGTCAAGACGAGGATCAACTCGGTTTGCGATTGCAGACAGCCGGACGTCATGCCGATCATGGATCACTCTCACTGGGAGGTGACCACCATGCATCGCATCGCCCTGATCTCCCTCACCGTCGCCCTGGCGGCCGCCTGCGCACACCGGGCCACACCGCCGCCCCACAGGGTCGTCGTCCCCGCGGCGATCCCGTCGCACCTGAGCAATCCCCAGCGCATCGAGGGGGAGCTGATCGTTCACCTCTCCGACATCCAGCCCCTGACGGGGCCGGCGCTGGCCGAGGCCAACAGCCGCCTCGGTCTCCCCGCCGACCACTCGCCCGAGCTCCACATCTGGTCCTCACAGATCGTCGAGCGTGACTCTCAGCGCGACGTGGTGATGCACGAGATGTCGCCGCCGCCCTCGGACGCGCTCATGGACCCCGAGAATGGGAACATGATTCTCCACTGGGATCTGAGCGGCGATCTGACACCCGGGGGGGAGATCACAGTGCGGCGCCGTTTCTCCCACACCTGCTGGGAGGTCGACTTCGACATCGATCCCGACTCCCTCGGTGAGCCCGACAGGAACTCGGCTCTCCATCGCCGCTTCACCCGCAGCGAGCGCCTGATCGAGTGCGACGATCCTCGCATCCAATCCCTCGCCGCGGAGATCGTGGGCGACGAGACCAATCCCCTCCGCCAGGCCGAGCGCATCTTCGTCTGGGTCTGCGATCACATGGAGTACGTCTATCCCCCCGGCGAGCGCGGGACGCTGCCGACCCTCGAGCGGCTGAGCGGCGACTGCGGCGAGTACGCGTTCCTCTTCATCGCCCTCTGCCGCGCCGTGGACATCCCCGCGCGCCTCGTGTCGGGCTTCACCGTCGGCGAGGAGACCTTCGGATCGCACGCCTGGGCGGAGTTTCATCTGCCCGGCGTCGGGTGGGTGCCGGCGGACCCCAGCGTCGCCGACAGCGCCGATGGAAACCACGACCTCGAACACCTGTTCACCGCCCTTCCCCCAAACCGCCTGATCGCGAGCGTGGGCACCAACATCCCGCTCACGCCCCCTGTCGATTGGGCGACGTGGGAGAACTCGGAGGTCAACCGCGACGTGACCGACTTCATGCAGCTGTGGTCGCAGGCGCGGTGTGGATTCGAGGCGACCGTTGAGACCGCGCGCCGGGTGATCAGCCGCGGCCCGCTGGAGACGGCTCAGGGGACCTCGCCCTCACCCTGACCGCCACCGCTGTCGGGCTCAGGGACCTCGACGACCGGCAACAGAATCGTGAACGTGGTCCCCTCCCCCTGGTTGGAGACCAGGCTGATTTGCCCCCCGTGCTCCTCGATCGCCTTGCGCGTCATGGCGAGTCCGAGGCCGGTGCCCTTGCTGCCCTTCGTCGAGAAAAACGGCTCCCAGATCTTGCGCTGAATCTCCTCGGGGATCCCCATGCCGTTGTCGATCACGCGGATGACGATCATCGAGTCATCGGCGGAGCGCTCGGCCGAGATCCGGACGCAGGAGTCGTCGCCCGAGGGCGTGGCGTCGATCGCATTGGTCACCAGGTTGAGCACGGCGTCGTGGATCTGTTTGCGGTCGAGGCCGGTGACGAGGTCATCGTCCTCCGCCCACTCGCGCTCCAGGGCCACCCCGGCGAGATTGGCCGACTCCAGGCACAGATCGTAGATCTCCTGGCACATCTCGGTGACGCTGTTGGCCCTGAGCTCCGGCTCGCGCTTCTTCGAGAACGTCAGCATGTCCTGGATCAGATCGAAGATCAGGGCTTCGCTGCGCTTCAGGATCGGCCAGGACTCGATGATCATCGGGATCTCCGGCGGATCCTGACCCAGCGCGTACTCGATCAGCGAGGCGCTCCCCCGCATCCGCGTCAGCATGTTCTTGATTCCGTGGGCCGCCCCGGCCATCGCCGTGCCCATCGCCGCCAGACGCGCGCTGTGGATGTTCTCCTCGATCAGGCGGGCATTCTCGATCGCCACGGCCGCCTGGCGTGCGATGATCTCCATGATCCGCAGATCGTCGTCGTCGAAGACGCCCCCGCCGCGGCGGTTGAGAACCTCCAGAACCCCGATCAGCTTCTCCTGGTGCACCAGCGGCACCGCCAGCAGAGCCCGGGTCTTGAAGCCCGTCAGCTCGTCCCCCCGCTTGTTGTGCCGGGGGTCGCTCTGGGCATCGGGGCAGTTGATCGGCTCGCGCTTGGCCGCGCACTCGGCCGCGAAGCCCCGCCCCCCCGTCACCGGGATCCGGATCTTGCGGATGACCTCGACCACCTCGGGCTCGCCGAGGACGACCCGGAAGTGGAGATCGTCCTCCACCTCGTCGTAGAGGAAGACGGTGCTGGCCTCCGCCTCGAGGAGCTGCTCGCTCTCGCTCATGATCTGGCGGAGCAGATCGTCGAGATCGGTCACAGAGCCCAGAAACCCGCTGACACGTTCGAGCGTCGTGAGCACGCGCTGCGTGCGCCGATCGTCCATGCCGGAGGGGTGGGCATTCATGGCGGCCATTCAGAGGAACACAGCAACCTGTGAAGACTCAGGGCACTATGGTCCGCGCCGCGGCTCTCCATCAACCGTTTTCTCGCGTCGCGGTCACGCGAGACAAAAGAGAACCCCCGGACGGCGCTTGCCGCCCGGGGGGATCAGTCTTGGAGGGACTTGGGGTATCGTGAGATTTTCTCAGGGCAGGGCGAACGTCGCCTTCGGCGTGGCCTGAATGGTCAGGTTGGTGAACGCGATGCTGCCCTGGATGAAATCCTCCAGGTCGAGGACACCGACAAAGGCGAGCATGTTGTCCGAGGCGGTGCTGTCGAGCAGGCTGTCGACGTCGGAGTCCTCCGGATACGTGAAGTAGCAGTAGTAGGTCTCCGTCAGACCCGAGGTCTCCGCCGGCGGGCGATTGATGCCCGTGGCGGGACCGAAGTTCCGGCTGCCGACTGACAGAACCTGATAGGCCGAGCTCATCGTCTGCGTCTCGTCGGTGAAGCGCAGTCGGATGGTGCCGTTCGAGTTCGGATCACTGCCGGTGGGCGTGTAGGCGTCGACGACCTGACGCCAGACCACATCGCGCTGGTTCTCGACACCCGCGGTCGCCTGGACGCCGAACTCGGCGTAGTAGCCGATGGAGTCCCCGGTCGAGCCGGTGAGGGCTGTTGAGACCGTGACCACATTGTCGGTCTCCGCGTATGTGGCCTGCTCGATGATGTTCACGGTCGTGTCATCGCCCGGAATCATCGGGTTCAGAGTGAACGAGCCGAAATCGAGGTTGGCCCAGAGGTTGGGATCCGTGAAGTTGTTGGTCGACCCGGTGCCGATATCGAACACATCCTGGAAGTTCGGATCGATCGTCGGCTTGTCGAAGCGGGTGATCTCCACGGCCTGGAGGCTCGTCACTCCGGCGATCGGGGCGTCGAAGTCGATCACGTCGATGTCGAAGCGCAGGCCATCGACGGCGAAGATGCCGCCCGCGGGGGGCTGCCCATCGTTCGACGACACATCCGACGGCTCGTAGATCATCGGAATGGTGACCGTGCTGTTGTTGCGCGCGGCGATGGTGTAGGGGGTCACGTTGATCTGAGCGAGGGTGTTGTCGGCGTTGTCACGACCTGTCACGCGATAGGTGCACGGGTTCGTGATGCTGGCATCCGCATCCTGCACGTTGTTGACCGTCCACTCGATCAGGTAGACCGAGTCCGCGGTGTAGTCCAAAGCGGGGCGTGGCGACGTGAAGCCGGCCACACCGTCGCGGGACCCATCCGCCGTGGTGGTCAGGGTCACCGGCGAAACACCACCGGTTCCCAGGTAGGCATTGCCGGGATCCGTGGGGTCGTTGTGGTCGATGTACGGTGGCGGCATGATGACGCCCGACCCGGGGGACGACTCCAGATTGAAGGGCCAGGGCAGCTGCTGGAAGGAGATCCAGGTCGTCATGTTCTGGGCCACCATCGGATCCGAGGTCACGGGCGTGAGGATCAGGATGTTCCCCGAGGCGAAGTTGCTGGTGGAGGTCAGCGAGGTGCCGGAGGCATCGCTGACGCCAGACGTCACCTCACCGGCACTCACATCGGCAGGGGTGCGGATGTAGAGCTCGGTGGAATCACCCGCCGCGCCGACCGCATTCCAGGGGATCGAGATGACCGCCTGATTCCCCGCGGGGAATTCCGCTGTGGGATCGCGGTAAACCACCACGCGCAGCTCATCGGTGTTGGCTGCGACGCCAGTGAGAATGTTCTGAGCGATGGTCCAGGTCCCATCCAGCCCCGAACCGACGACCACCGTTCCGGGGGTCGCCACGTTGGGGTTGTAGCGGATGCTGAGGTTGATGGCCGCCTGACCTGTTCCGTTGCTGACGTTGAGGTCTGTGTTCACCGAACCACCGGCCAAGACGCCGGCATCGGGCAGGCTGTAGGTGGCAGCACTCAGGCTCGAGACCAGCAACAGCGTGCCCAGGGCGAGCCCAATGAGAGTTCTGCGATTCATCATGGTAGAGAGTCCCTCCTTCAGTGCGCAAGGGGCGCAGTCCAAAGACCCCACGTTCATCAGTCAGTTTAAGCCCCAACTCCGGGAGTGTCAACTCAAGACGGAGCTGGGTACCTTTCCCACGTTACCCTGGTAACTGTATCGCTCATGGAAAAGGGCGAATCAAGCTGAAATTCTCTTCTCACAGCGCTTTAGCAGCTTTTTCCGAGGGCCGATGGGAGACCTCGTCAGTCCCCTTTCCACGCCGGGGTTAAATCGATCCCCAAAATGCACAAATTCCCCCACGAAACAGGACCTCAGGACAGAGGAGACGGCAGGGGCTCCAGGCCGGCCTCCAGCTGCGCGGCCACCCCAAGAAGCGAGGCCTCGGCGAAGGGGGGGGCGAACAGCTGGATGCCGACCGGCCGACGGTCGCCGGTGAGCCCACAGGGGAGACTCAGCCCCGGAATGCCCGCCAGATTGCAGGAGATGGTGAAGATGTCTGTGAGGTACATCTTGAGTGGATCGTCGACCATCTCCCCGATGCCGAAGGCGGGGGTCGCCGCCACCGGGGCGGCGATGATGTCCACTCTCTTGAACGCCTCGGTGAAATCGCGCCGAATCAGCGACCGCACCCGCGCCGCGCGCAGATAGTAGGCGTCGTAGTACCCGGCCGAGAGCGCATAGGTGCCCAGCATGATGCGGCGCTTGACCTCGTCGCCGAACCCCTCGGCGCGGGTGCGGCTGAAGAGGTCGACGATGTTGTCGGTCCCCGCGGCGCGGTGGCCATACTGGACACCGTCGTAGCGCGCCAGGTTCGACGAGGCCTCGGCGGTCGCGATCAGGTAGTAGACAGAGACGGCGTATTCGGTGTGGGGCAGGGAGACCTCGAGGATCTCAGCGCCCTGCGACTC